>DASSZB010000277.1:0-2022 GCA_035702935.1 Dehalococcoidia bacterium | reverse complement strand
AAGGAGCGGACCGACAGATAACAAGACAGGCCCCCGCTTGGCGGGGGCCTGAATATTTCATCGAGGAGGGGCTAGCACGCGCTAGTCGTCCTCACCACCTCCCTCGTCATGGTCCTCGTCGTTCCCTTCCTGCTCGTCATCTCCCTGGTCGTCGCCGCCCTCGTGGTGAGCGGCGTCGGGGCAGAGGGCCCAGGCCTTGTCGGCCACGATGACGCCATTGTCCAGATCACCCTTGATTCGCACTTCGGCGGCGAGGCTGAGGTCGCCCTTGACCTTCGTCTCGTCTGTGATCATCACGGCGACAGAGCCGCCAAGCGTGTCAACGGTCAGACTCCCGGGTGTGGCCGCGAGCACAGTCCCACGCTTGAGGTCGACTTTGCCGTGCTTCACATCCAGCCTGAGGTCGCCGGCATGGCCGGGGCCGCGGTTGCACTGACCCTCGGCCGATGCACCGTCGCCAAGATCGGCCCCGGCGGCGGCAATTGGAGCGGGGCCAGTCGTGGGAGCAGGCGGGGACTCGGTGCAGATTGCGACCAACGTGTCGGCCACGTACGCGCCGAACTCATCGATGGAACCCGTGGCTTCGGCGGGCTCGCCGATTACCAGGCCCGCGGATACCGACGCGGTGTCGCTCAGGACGACGGGCACGTCACCCGTTGGGCCGGAGACTACCGCGGCGCGTCCCTCCATTGAAATAAGCGCTCCCAGGACGTGAAAGCTGGAGCCGTCCAGCTCGAAAACGCTGGTCAAAGTGCGCCCATCAGGGCAAGAGATCGGGTCTCCTTGCACGCGGTTGGCTTGCTGAAAAGCAGAGCTGCCTCCAGGCAGGCCGACTTCGGCGCCGAAGGCGGCGTACACCATCAAAATGGGCGCCGCGGATAACACAAGCAGTCTTCCAGTCATCGGTACCTCCTCCTACTCTTCAACTGCTCCGGGGCGTGTCCGTATACCAGTGATAACGCCCGAGCCCCACGGATTAGGTGCGGGTGTACATTTCATAGGCGTATCAAAGGCCTTCGAGTCCTGAAAAAGTTCTGGAGGCCACGGACGGGCGAATCCCGGATGTGGGCGCGTTCGTAACACCTGAGTACCCCGGTCGCAAGTGTGAAGGAGGGATCTCGTGAAACGACGCATAGTGATTATTGGGTTCGCCGCCTTGCTGGTAGCCGCCGGCGCCATCGGTACCGTGTTTGCCGGCAACGACAACTTTACCGCTCACCTGACGGGTGCGGGGGAGAACCCAGACGTGGAGACTCTCGCGACAGGCCAGGCTGTGCTGATGGTGGACAACGAGGGCGGCCGTGCATCCTGGCGACTGCTGGTTTCGAATATCGAAGACGTGACGCAGTCGCACATTCACTGCGGGTCTCCCTCCGTCAACGGCCCGGTGGTGGTCTTCCTCTTCGGCCTGGACGCCACCCCGGACGACCACAACGGCGTGCTGTCCAGCGGTACGTTCACCGATGCCAATGTGATTGACCGGCCGGACTCCGCCGCCTGCCCCGGAGGAATCTCGAACTTCGACGACCTGATGGAGAAGATCGCTTCGGGCGAGGCGTACGTGAACGTGCACACCTCCGCGAATCAGGGCGGCGAGATCCGCGGCCCTCTGCGGTAACGCCGCGCCTGGCGGGCGGGGAATGCCCGCGTTCCCTGGCCTATAATCGAATACGAAATGCGCATCCTGGCCGTAGACGTGGGCACCGGCACGCAAGACATCGTGCTGTTCGATTCGTCGCAGCCAGTGGAGAACGCGCTGCAAATGGTGATGCCCTCGCCTACCCAGATCGCCGGGGGGCGCATTCGGCGAGCGACGTCATCGCGGCGGGCGGTGGCGCTCAGGGGAGTAGTGGCCGGGGGCGGACCCTGCGCCTGGGCGCTGGAGGACCACCTGCGAGCGGGGCTGGCGGCATACGCGACGCCGGAAGCCGCGGCGACGTTCGACGATGACCTGGAGGCGGTGCAACGCATGGGAGTAGCGCTGGCCTCCGAAGATGAGATGCGGCGCCTGGACGCCGATCC
>DASSZB010000259.1:0-2488 GCA_035702935.1 Dehalococcoidia bacterium | reverse complement strand
CAGTGCCGGCACCCGCATCGAATACCGCTACCGGACAACGGGCGGCGCCTGGCGGACGCTGGCTGACCCGACAGCGCCCCTTCCGCTTGATATCGCTATGACCACGACGATGGACGGCGACACCGTGCCCTTCATCGTCCGTTTCGAGCGGGGGACAAACAACCGCTTCATCTACAGCGTGGCGATGCTGGCGCCCACGACAGAAACGGACCCGGCGGCGCCGGATGACTCGCTGTGGAACGGCAAGCTGGTGTTCAGCCTTCAGGGCGGTGTCGCCATCGGCCGCACTCAGGGGACGACCAGTCTTGACGCGCAACTGCTCCCGGGCCCCCTGGGACTGGGTTACGCCGTAGTGAACTCCACGGGCCTGCGCACGAACACGCACTACAACCTCCAGCTCGGCGGCGAGACGGCGCTGATGCTCAAGGAGCACTTCATCGAGGGCCACGGCGTGCCGGTATACACGGTGGGCGTGGGCGGTTCGGGCGGCGCCATCCAGCAGTATGTCTACGGACAGAACCATCCCGGCTTGCTGGACGCCGCCATCCCGCAGTACTCGTATTCCGACATGGTGACCCAGACGATACACGTCGGTGACTGCGAGCTCCTGGAACGCTACTTCGACGTCACAGGCAAGAACAACCCGAAGTGGCGGAACCCCGAGATGCGCCAGGCGATCATGGGCCTGAACGCCACCAACTTCCCGAAGAACCTCTCCAGTGGAGAGATCGCCCAGTGGAACGGCCTCTACAGCCTTTACGCCCTGCTGGGGTACCAGGTGCAGGACAAGGACCCGGCCTCGCCTGTGCCCGGCCTCACGGAGTGCCGCCAGGGATGGTTCGGCCTCTCGCCCCTCGTGCTCAACCCCACGTTCACGAACGTGCAGGACATCGACAAGCTGGCGCAGGGCACCGCCGGCGTTGAGTGGACCCACTGGGCGGACCTCGTGAACATTTACGGCACCGACGAGTCCGGCTTCGCCCGCGTCCCCTGGGACAACGTCGGCGTCCAGTACGGTTTCCAGGCCCTCCTGGACGGCGTGATCACCCCCGCGGAGTTCCTCGACATCAACGCCAACGTCGGTAGCTGGAAGGAGTCGAAGGACATGGTGCCGGAGGGCTTCCCCTTCGTAGGCGGCTTCTCCCCCGCCAACTTCGACCCCTGGAGCTCCCGCAACATGAACCTCAGCCCGGACGGCGGCCTGACGCCCGCGCCCCGCCGGTCCGGCAATATCCTCGCCATGAACGCCGCCTACAACTCGGGCATGGTCTTCGATGGCAACATCGACATCCCCATCATCGACTGGCGGCACTACCTCGAAGACGAGCTGGACATGCACCACAGCCACCAGTCGTTCGCCACGCGGCAGCGGATGCTCGACTTCGACGGCGACGCCGGAAACCAGGTCATCTGGTTCACCGACGCCCGCCCGGCCGTGGCCTTTGACCAGACGGCGGAGGCGTTCGCGGTGATCGACGAGTGGATGGCCAACATCAAGGCCCACCCCGAGAACAGCGTGGCCGAGAACAAGCCTGCGGACGCCGTGGACCGCTGCTTCAACACAAACGGCTCCGAATTCGCCAGGGGCGACGGCGTCTGGGACGGCATCCTGGACGACCAGCCTGCCGGCGCCTGCACCCAGAAGTTCCAGATCAACTCCAGCTCCCGCATCGAGTCCGGCGGGCCGATCAGCGGCGGCATCTTCAAGTGCCAGCTCCAGTCCGTAGCGAGCGCGATAAACAAGGGCCTGTATGGGTCATGGGTGCCCACAAAGGAGGAGCGCGCCCGGCTCAAGCAGATCTTCCCTGAAGGCATCTGCGACTACAGCCTCCCCGACGCCGGGCGGCCGGTGGACTGATCACCCCGGTCGCTCCGACCTGTCGGGCGGTGACATACGAATAAGGCGCCCCTTCCGGCAATATTGCCCTGCCGGAAGGGGCGTGCATTTGTTGATCGTGCAAACGGAGTGGGACGAACGGTCGGCCGCGTTGAGACGCCAACAGAAGTGGCCTCTGCTGCTCGGTCGTCGTTTACCTGTTCTTCACCTTGGTGAAGATGCGGTTAACCGTCCTGTTTACCTTGAGCTAATAAGATTCAGGTGATGTTCGTAAAACCAATGGCCAGAGAGGAGGCGCAAGTCGTGACGAGCCCGAAACGAAAAAGGGAGCAGAGGACCAACTCGCAGGACAGCGCCGGGCATTGCTGGGTTCTGCCCAAGGCCAAACTGGCCCTTGCCGTTTCCACGGTCCTCGAGACCAAGCGGTGGGAGGTGAAGAAAGGACCCTTCAGAGGATTCAACTCGCCGCCTGGCCGCTTCTAGGGATCTCAAAGGCCAATACCGGACTGTCTGCTGCCGGAGCAGACTCGTTGATCGCACCTCAACCCTGGACTTCACCCCAGGGTCTGAGGTGTTGTTACCGCCTGCCACCTGGGCGGAAGTGTCGGGGCGCAGACGCCCTCACCACGCGCCGCCCGACTTAACCCGCCG
>DASSZB010000298.1:0-5407 GCA_035702935.1 Dehalococcoidia bacterium | reverse complement strand
CCCGTATGGCATCGGGTGCCGGACCACACAGGGACGCCGTCCCCACCTCTTCAGCACGCGGACCGCGGCCCGCACCAGCGGGCTCTTGCCCGCCCCCGTCCGCACCGCGCAGACCGAGAGCACGGGCCTCCTGCTCGCCAGCATCGTCCGCGAAGGGTCAAGCAGCACGAAGCTCGCCCCCGCCGCGAGGACCACCGAAGCCCGATGCATCACCTCTTCGTGCGAAAGGTCGCTGTAGGCGAACACGACCTCGTCGACCTCGTGCTCGCGCATCAGGCGCGGCAGTTCGGCTTCGTCGTGTATAGGAATGCCATCCGGGTAGTGGTCCCCGGCCAGCTCCGCCGGATAGGCGCGCCCTGCGATATTCGGAATCTGCGCAGCAGTGAAGGCCACGACGTGGTACTCAGGCCGGTCGCGATACACAACGTTGAAGTCGTGGAAATCGCGCCCGGCGGCGCCCATGATGATGACGTTAGTCACGCCCGCAGTCTAAGCCGGTGCTACGGGGGCGGCAAGAACGTGCCCGTCAGCTAAATCGGGGCGCCCGGCGCCACCAGCGGCCACGGCCGCACCCGCTCCACCACCTGCGCCAGGTCCAGGAGCAGAGCGTCTTCGTGCCTGCGGGCGTACGCCTGCAAGCCAATGGGCAGGCCGCTGGACGATAGCCCTGCCGGGATCGATATCGCAGGGTATCCCGAGAGGTTCGCTGGTATCGTCAGCGCTCCCGCGTTATAGGGGCTCACTGAGACCTCGCCCACGCTGTAGGGCATCGGTCCTTCCGCTTTGAATGGCTCCATCGGGCTCGTTGCGCACAGCACGATGTCCACTTGCTCGAAAAGGTCGGCCATCGCCTCGTTCATCTCTACTCGGAACTTCTCCACCGCCGCCCCGTGCTCGGCGCGGTACTGCGGCGCCGCTTTCATCGCGAAGTGGATCTCGAACGTCAGGTCCTGCTCGCACTCCGGCCAGTAGTCCTGTAAGTCCGCAATCAATGAGGGCAGCCCCGCCCGAGCCCAGGCCAGCCCGTTCTCCGGCACATTTACGGTTATGTCGACTCGCTTCAACCCGGCGGCATCCACCAGCACATCCGCAGTTTCCCTCACGACCTTGACGACCTCCGGATGCACCACAGCGTTACCCAGGTCGGGCGCTACCGCAACGCGCAGACCCCTCACGCCGCGGGTGCCCAGGCCGGACTCCCAGCCTTCTTGTCTCTGCAGGCTGAACGGGTCCCTGGCGTCGTACCCGGCCGTCACGTCGTACCAGCGGGCGGCATCGCGCACGCTCCGCGCCAGCGTCCCTTTTACCGCTGCCAGCTGTCCAATCGCCGCCTTTGGTCCCCGGGGGATGCGCCCGAAGCTGCCCTTCATCCCCACCAGCCCGGTGTATGCCGCTGGCAGCCTGATCGATCCGCCCCCGTCGCCACCTGTCCCCAGGGGCACGAGGCCGCCGGCTACCGCTGCCGCTGTGCCGCCCGATGACCCGGCGGGAGTCCGCTCCAGGTCCCACGGGTTTCGCGTCACACCATGCAGCTTGGTCGACGTGTAGGCCACGAAGCCGAACTCGGACGTCGCCGACTTCCCAACGAAAACCGCGCCTGCGTCGCGCAACCGCGCCACATGAGTGGAGTCGCTCTCCGCGATGTTCTCCTTGAACACGAGCGACCCCTGGGTGGTCGGCCAGCCCTGAACGTCTTCCATGTCTTTGACCAGCATCGGGACACCTGCGAAAGCCCCCGGGTCATCGCCCTGCTTGATGCGGGCGTCGATCGCCTCGGCCTGCCGCCGTGCGCTTTCGGCATCCAGGTAGGTAAGGGCGTTCAGTTTCGAGTTGGCGATAGCCTCAAGCGAGGCCTCCACCGCATCGGCCGCGCGCAACTCGCCCCGCCGCACGGCATCCGCCAGCGAGCATCCGTCTTCTAGCCAGGCTTCCATTCGCACCTCCCGCCCGCAGTCTACCGGCGAGAGGCCCCGTTCTTCAAGGGAGCCGGCGGCCGTATCAGTCCGCTTGCAGCCCCGGCCGTGCAGATGCGTCGGCCTTGTGGCAGAAGCCGCACTCCATCCGGTTGTCCAGCTCATGGGGCACAGTTGGCACTCCGGCCGGGTCCGCGGCATGGCACGTCGTGCACTCGCTGCCCCAATCGGCATGCCGCGCTTCCGTGGCTGACACGTCCCTCTGGGCGTGGCAGCGTGTGCACAAACCGTCTTGCGTGACGGAGTGTGGCACCGGAGGAGGCTCCACCTTCGCCGGCTCATGACACAGCGCGCACGTCAGGTCGCCGCGGTCATCATGCGTGACCGGCAAGTCGAGGGACGCCCTGTGGCAGGATGAGCAGGTTTTGTCCTGCCACAGGACGTGTCCCAGGGATGGAGGGGACATTGTCGAAACTTGGTGGCAGGCCTGGCAAAGGACATCCGGGAGGCCCTTGTGGCTCACCGGAGGTGGCGCCAGGCGCGCCGGCGCGTGACAGAAGCTGCACTGTCCCCAACCCTCTGTCTTGTGAGGTATGGGAGGGAACCGCTTCGTCGAAATCTCAGTAGCGTTCATTTCATGGCATGATGTGCAGTCGCTCATCACTGAAACTACGGCCTCGGTGGACACGAACGGCACCGCCGAGAACACGCGCGAGTGGTCCTTCTGCGCCAGAATCGGGTCTTCGCCGGGCGACGATGCAATGGCGGTCGGCAGATACCCCACGACCGCCACCGAACTCACCACCATCAGGGCCACCATGGCCCGGCCGCCCTTCCGCTTGATCGCCGGGACCACGACGGCCGCACCCACAACCACAGCCAGAAGCGCCCTGTTCAGCGTGTCGTTCCGTCCTCGATGGCCGCGCATCACGCTTATCCTCCCTCAGACCCTGTCTCGGGGTCGGTAGGCTCGGGACGGACAGGCCTCGCTGTCTCAGGACGATTGTTCTGTCTGGCCATCATCCTCTCGTACTCCAGCGGGTGCTCGTGCTCATATCGGTCTTTCCGCAGCTTGCCCGTAAAGATCGCCGGGTTGAAGGGGAAGATGCCCGGCGCCAGGTGGGCGTTGAACATGTGCACTATCGCTATCCAGCTCACCGCCAGCAGCGCCTCATCGCTGTGAATCGTGTGGGCAAGGGGTACGATCTCCCCCGGCAGAATATTGGTCACCTGCGCGGCAAAGAGTAGCACCAGCCCTGAGCCCCCCATCATCGGGATGCCCCAGAATATCGCCCAGTAATCGAACTTCTCCACGTAACTGAAGCGGTCGAACTTCGGCTTCTCGCTGGTCAGGCCCAGGAAATAACGCACCATCTGGAAGGCGTCCAGGGCGTCCCTGGGCCTTGGTATCATCGCTAAAGCGCTGTATCGCTTCTGGACGACTATCCTGTTGCACAGGTAGGCCAGGTGATACGAGCAGTTTGCCAGCATCACAAACCCGGCGCCCCGGTGAATCGCCCGCACAGTCTCCAGGCCCCCCATGGTGCTGACGAATGACTGGCTGATGCCCAGCTCCGCGAACTTCTGCGGAAAACCGGTCAGGGCCAGGACGATAAAGCTCGACATCATCAGGAAGTGCTGCAACCGCTGATGCGCGTCAAAGCGCTGGATGTATTCGGCCTTTGTCGCCGCCGCCCGGCGAGGCATGGGCACCGCCACGGCCCTGCCACCGGAATCGAACGTTGACTCCCTCATGACTACTTGCCCTCCCTGCTCTTTCGGGTAAGTTTTTCCTTCAGCCAGCGCAGTATGTCGAGTTCGACGTGCAGGATCCCAACTCCCACAACGGCGACCAACAGCGCCCCGAAGAAGCGCGTCGCGATGTAGTCGACCGGCAGCCGGTCCACCGTGGGCTCCACGTGCGTCAGCGCGCCCGCGAAGGTGGCGTCGGCCCCGTCATGGCACTTAGCGCACGCCGTCGCCTTTTCGCTCGCCGTCCAGGTCTTTATGGGCTGCACGGCGTGCACACTGTGACAATCGGTGCACGCCGGCGCCCGCTCGTCCCCGAGCCGGACCGCCGTTCCGTGCACGCTATCTAGGAAATGCTCAGCAGTGCCGCCGTGACACGTGCGGCAGACGTTGCCATCCCGGGCAAGCACCAGGGGTTCGCCGGTGCCGCTGAACTTCTCGTGCGGGAGCGCTGTCTGGCCTTCGTGACACTCCGCGCAAGCCATCTCCCCGTGCGCTGAGGTGAAAAAGGCGTCAGGCGCCACGCCCTGCAATTCCCGACTGATGCCCCAGATCCCGTTACTTACGGTCCCTCCCTGGCTGTGGCAAGCCAGGCAGAGATAAGTCGAAGGCGCTTCCGCATCCGTCAGGTGTGCCCGGGCCGCGTCATCCGCGGCATCTTCGGGCCCGTCGCCGCCCCTGCTGCACGCGGCCAGCAGCGCGGCCAGGACCACCGCACCCAGGAGCGCCCATTTCGCCCTGTTCCTGCTCATTTCCATCCCTGCCATCCCTGGTAGATCTCGCTATGGCAGCGCCATGCTCAGCCAGAGGACGCCCGCCACAGCGGCCATCACCACCCCTGCCGCCACCGCCACCATGTCCTTGGCCGCAGCGACTGTGTACCGGCCCTGCAGCTGGCGCACCTCCTCGAAGGCCAGGAAAAGTCCCAGTCCCACGACCAGGCACACGACCACGAAAATCGAACCGTCAATTAGAACCGGCACTGCTCATCGCCTCCTTGACTCGACGCACCCGCCGCAAAATAGACCGAACCGCGTGCGGCCCGCCCGGAGGACAGGGCGCACGCGGTCCGAGGGATGGCCAAGCTATGACGCCGCGGAGCGAATCTCCCCGCAACCTCAGCTTTCACTCCACCGGCACGCAACATCTTGCCTCCATCCCAATTGCGACTGATCTGCGTGTCGCTAACCTGCTTTTCTATTTCACATTTTCCAGACTTTGTGATGAATTGCACATGACACAAGGCTGCCGACATGAAGCGACGGGCGTACTAATTCCGGCCCCGCCAATAGGCCATCAGGCAAGGGAAACAGGTCAGACGAATAGATCCGCGGCCCTGGCGCGACGCAGTGTCGTAGGGGCGCAGCACCCGGCACAAAGCACCGGGCATACCTCGCTACAAGCAACGCGCGTTAACGACGCACCCAAACCGTGCCGCTCAGTGCTGCGCCCTCAGCGTCCCGGACGTGCACTCAGGCCGGCCACGCCGTGGAGTGAGCCAGAAGGAGGCCTCGCCGAGAATGGCATCGCATGACAGCGCACCAGTACTCGCAGATGTCACCCCGACCAGGTCCCTTGGGACGCAGCGTCGGGTCTCCGCTCCCGGCCTTCAGGCTAGATCCGACGCCTGGGTGTGTCCCCCGCCCCATACCGCAGCAGGCAGCGGCCCTGCGAGGATTTCCGGCCCGTTGCGCCACCCCTGACAGGGGGGCGTCACACCGCTGCCGTATCCTTGTGGCACCATG
>DASSZB010000227.1:0-24841 GCA_035702935.1 Dehalococcoidia bacterium | reverse complement strand
CATGACCCGGACGCCCGCAGTCTCGCCGATGAATTCGAAGCGTCGGCGGACCCCACGAAACTCCGCGACGGCGGAGCGAATGGTCCCACGATCGAGGCCAATGGCATGACCCACGGCGATAGCACCGAGTGAATTCAGCATGTTATGGACGCCTGGCAGTTGCGTCTCAAATTCTCCCCAGACCTGTTTTCGAAATTCTACCATAAAAGATGATGTGTCTATACCCTTTTGCTGTTGCAATTTGTTCATAGACTGCGCTGTCCAGTCAGAATCGGGAGAAGTACCGTAGGAGACGACATGGACGGGGTTGGTGTTCATGTCGTCTCCTACGGTCAGGGGAAGGATAGCCTGCAGGGCAGGGGATTCCTTGCAGGCCACGACGTAACCGGAATTGTCAACTTGAGAGAGGAACTGCGCGAACGCGCGGCGCAGCTCGTCGAACGAGCCGTAGATGTCCAGGTGGTCCGGCTCGACGTTCGTGACGAGAGCGATGTACGGGGTGTAGTTAAGGAAGGCGCGGTCGTACTCGTCGGCTTCCACGACAAAGTAGTCGCCATCACCCGGCAGGGCGTTCGTACCGAGGTCGATGGACTCGCCGCCCAGCATAATCGTGGGACTGAGACCGGCGCGGTGCAACATGAACGCCACAAGCGATGTTGTCGTCGTCTTGCCGTGGGTACCGGCTACCGCAATTACCTTCTTGCCCGTCATCAGCCGCGCCACCATCCGCGCGCGCTTGATGGTTTCGATGCCCCGGCCGCGGGACTCGGTGATCTCGGGGTTATCCTCGTGTGCCGCGGATGTGTACACGACCAACTCGGCGTCGTCGATGTTATCGGCGCGGTGGCCCTCGTGGACGGTCACACCCAGCCCCTCGAGCTCAGACGTCAGCGGCGAGAGGTGTAGGTCCGACCCGGAGACCGTGTGGCCCCGCGCCCTCAGGATGCGCGCGATGCCGGACATGTGGATCCCGCCTACGCCCACTAAGTGGACCCGCTGCGGTATCCCGGCGACGGCCGTGTCGTTCACCGCGACGCACCATCCGCCAGGTCGAAGAGGATGCGAGCGATTCGGCGCGCGGCGTCGGGACGGGCGAGCCGGTGGGCTGCTTCGCGCATGGCCCGTAGGCGCGCCTCGTCGTGCAGCAGCCCGCCGACGACGGGGAGCATCTGATCAAGGTCCGCGTCATCAAGGATGGTCGCCGCGCCGTTCTTTTCGAGATAGCGGGCGTTCAGCTTCTGGTGGCCGCCCGCGTAGGGGTACGGGACGAGGACCGCGGGGAGCGCCACGGCCGGGAGTTCGCCCATCGTCGAGGCGCCGGACCGGCACAGAGCCAGGTCCGCCGCGGCCATGGCCCACGGCGTTTCGTCGTACATGTAGCCGTAGAGGTGATAGCGGGACTTGAGCCCCTTGGGGAGGCGGTCGCGGATCTGCGTGAGCCAGGATTCGTCCGCGTGCCCGCAGAGGTGGATAACTTCACATAACTCAAGAAGGCCGGGCAGGTCTCCGGCGACAGCCTTGTTGATGCTGTGCGCGCCCGACGACGCGCCGGTGACGAAGAGCACCTTTTCTTCTGGATCCAGGCCCAACCTCTCGCGGCCGCCGGTGCGGTTGACGTGCCAGAACTCGTCGCGGACAGGGTACCCCGTCACGAGAGTCTTGGCGGCGGGCAGGCGTCGGAGGCTTTCGATGGCCGTCACGGTCACCTTCTGCGCCAGTCGGGCGATGGCCCGCACTGCCCAGCCGGGATAAAGGTCCGGCAGGTAAACGGCGATCGGGACGCCGCGTGAACGCGCCGCCAGGGCCACCGGGAATCCGGCGTATCCACCCGTCGAGAGCACGACCTGGGGCCTAAACTCCGAGAGGAGGCCTCGCGCCTGCCGCGCGCCGATGGCGATCTTACCCGCGTTCGCGGCCATCTCCCACGGCATGCGGCCTCGGATGGGCGCGGCGGTAATGGATCGGAGTGCCAGGCCGGCGTGCCGCACGAGGTCGCTCTCCGCACCGCCGCTGGAGCCGATGTAGAGGACGTCCAGCGTCTCGCCGGACGGGAGCTCTCGCTCCACGGCCTCGGCGATACTGAGGGCGGGGTAAACGTGGCCCCCGGTGCCGCCGCCGCTGAGGGCCAGCCTCACGCCGATTCGCTCCCGTATGCCGGCCGCCGCTCGCCCGTTGGACGCCGGCGGCCGGGACCCGCAGCGCGTGCCTGGGGCCGCGGCCGGTAAGGCTGCGCCTGGTCCGCGCTGTAGCGGGAGATGCTGAGCAGCACGCCCACGGCGGCCATCACCGCGATCAGCGATGAGCCGCCGTAGCTTAAGAATGGCACCGGCACGCCGGTGAGCGGTATCGTGCGCGTGATTCCGCCCAGGTTGATCAACGTCTGAAATCCGATCCAGCTGATGATGCCCACGCCGACCAGGGTGCCGAAGCGGTCCGGCGCCGCCACCGTAACCTTCACCGCCCTGTAGATGAAGAAGACAAAGAGACCGAGAACGCCGATGAGCCCGATGAAGCCCAGCTCTTCGCCGACGATCGCCAGGACTCCGTCGGTGTGCGATCCCGGGACGTAGAAGGCGGCCTGTCGGCTTTCGCCGATACCCAGGCCGAATGCCCCGCCGCTGCCTAGGGCTATAAGGAGCTGAAGTATCTGGAACCCGTTGCCCTGCGGGTCGGAGCCGGGGTCCATGAAGCTCATCAGCCGGTCCATCTGGTATTCGCGCTCCTGGATCACCAGGTAGCTGACGGCGCCGCCTGCCGCGAGCAGCAGGCCAAGGTGACTCAGCGGAGCGCCGGCCACGAAGAACAACGTGCTGGCCGTGAGGACGACCACGATCGTGGTGCCCATGTCCGGCTCCGCGACGATGAGCCCGCCCACGATGCTCATGAGGAGCACGAAGGGCACGAAACCCAGCGAGAAACGGTTGATGTCGTCGCCGCGGCTGGCCAACCAGGCGGAGACGTATATGACGATGGCCAGTTTTGCCCACTCGCTCGGCTGGACGGAAACGGGGCCCAGCTCCAGCCAGCGGCTGGCGCCGTTGCGCTCGCCTCCGATGCCGGGCACGAGCACCAGGATGAGCCCAACAAGCGCGGCGCCCAGCATAAACACGCTGAGCGTGCGCAGCCGGTTGTAGTCCATGCGCATGAAAAACACCATGGCGCCAACGCCGACGAGGGCGAAAACGGCCTGGCGGCCGATGAAGAAGTTAGCATTGTCATAGAGGTGATAGCCGATGGAGAAACTGGAACTGTAGACAGCCAGCAGGCCGGCCATCACCAGCATGGCGGCCGCCACCAGCAGCAGGTAATCAGGCTGGCCTGGCCGGAGGTTCCCGGCCCGGCGGGTTTCGGGCGCTATGGGAGCGATGACAGCACCTCCTTGATCAGCGGAGTGACGAGATCGCGAAAATGCTCGCCCCGTCGTTCGAAGTTCTCGTATGCGTCGTAGCTCGTGCAGGCCGGCGAAAGGAGGACCACGTCCCCGGGCTGTGCCGCGGCGCTCGCGGCTTCCACGGCCTGTGGCAACGTCTCCACGCGGATGACCCGCGTCTTTGACCCGGCCTCGCGCAAGGCTTCCTGCAGCTTGGGTGCCGATTCGCCGAACAGGACCACCGCGCGGCAGCGCTCGGCTGCCTCCGCCGCCAGTTCCTCCAGCGGCAGGTGCTTGTCACGGCCGCCCAGGAGGAGGACCACCGGCTCGTCGAACGAGCGCAGGCCGGCCACCGTGCGTTCCGGCGTGGTGGCAATGCTGTCGTTGTAGTATGCGATGCCTTTCGCCTCGCCGATCAGCTCCAACCGGTGCGGCACGCCCCGGAAGGCGTCGATGGCGCAGGCGATGGCGTCGGGCGAAACACCGGCAGCAGCCGAGATGGCAGCCGCGGCAACTGCATTGGCCAGGTTGTGGGCGCCGCGCAGCCGTACGTCGGCCAGCGGGAAGAGCCGCTCCTCCAGCCGGCCCCACCGCAACACCGCCCAGCCCTCGCGGACGGAAACCCCGTCCCCCGGCGTGCCCTTGCTCATCGTGAACCAGAGGAGACGGCCGCGGACCAGTGGCTGCGCCGCCCGTGACTCCGCGTCGTCCAGGTTGAGGACGGCCACGTCCCCCCCGGTCTGGAACCGGAGGATGTTCTTCTTCAGACGCACGTAGTCTTCCCACGAGAAACGGTCCAGGTGGTTCGGCGTGATGTTCAGCAGCGCTGCGACGTGCGGGCTGCTTTCCACCAGCTGTAGCTGGGTGTGACTAACCTCCAGGACAGACCACGTATATGGCCGGATGGCGGACAGCTGGTCCAGCAATCCGATCCCGATGTTGCCACCCACGAAGACGGGGCGCTCGTCAGCCCGGAACATCTCCGCCACCAGGGCGGTCGTCGTGGTCTTGCCGCTAGAGCCCGTGATGCCCACGACGGGCCCGGGACAGACGTCCAGGAAGAGGCCTGTCATGGAGATAAGCGGGACGCCGGCCTCCCTCGCGGCCTTCAGACCGGGGAGGTCCAGCGGAACGCCCTGGGACACGAAAACTGCGTCCGCCGACGTTACTTCATCGGTCTGGCTTGACCCCAGGGCCAACTGCACGGGGAGCCCGGCCACATCCTGCATGCGGTCGGCCAGCTTGTCCGCGGGACGCGAATCCGAAATCGTCACAAGCGCGCCCTGCCGCGCCAGGTAGCGGGCCAGGTCGACGCCCTCGATGCCCAGGCCGACGACGGTTACGCGCTTTCCGGCAAAATCCAGGGCTGCCAGGTCACGAAGGTCGATCATCACCACGCCTCCGTGACGAGGACGATGCCGATGGCGGCCCCGACGGACCCGGCGGCCCAGAAGCGCTGGGCCACCTGCACCTCGCTCCAGCCCCCCTTTTCGAAGTGGTGGTGGAGCGGCGCCATCCGGAAGATGCGTTTGCCGCCCGTCAGCTTGTAGTAACCGATCTGAAGATAAGACGACGCGCCATCAGCGACGAACACCGCGCCGATGACCGGCAGGATGAACCAGTGGCCGGTCATGAAGGCCACGATTGCCAGGCCGCCGCCCAGGGCGAGCGCGCCGGTATCGCCCATGATGACGCGGGCGGGATATGAGTTGTGCCAGAGAAAGCCGATCAGGGCCCCGGCCACGGTGAAGCAGAAGCCGCCCAGGTAATCCTGGCCCTGCAGCAGGGCAATGACGCCATACGCGCCGTAGGCCAGCGCGCCTGTGCCGGCCACGAGTCCGTCGAGCCCGTCCGTGACGGCGACGCCGCCCGCCGTGAGGACCACAGTGACGAGCACGATCGCGAGGTAGACGTCGCCCAGGTCCCGGCGCTCGTCCCACGGCACGCTGACGCTGTGGCTCACCTCCAGCAACTCGGACAGCCCGTAGGCCGAGGCAGCGCCGATTGCCAGGAAAGCGAGAAGCTTGATGCGCTTGTTCAGCGCGTGCTGTTCTCGGCCCTGCAGGGAACCGAGGTCGTCGACGAACCCAACCACCGCCAGGGCGCCCATGACCAGGAGGGGCGCGGCGATGGAGTAACGGCCGAACAGGTTAAAGGCGATTGTGACGGCCGCGATGACACCCAGGAAGAGCAGGCCACCCATCGTCGGTGTGCCCGCCTTCACCTGGTGCGTCTCCGGACCCCATTCGCTGATCTCCTTGCCCAGCTTCAGGCGGCGCAGCAGGGCGACGCCGGGGTAGCCCGCGACGACCGTCGCTATCAGGCCCAGGACACCCATCATTAGCGCGTCACTCATCTCGCCACCACCAGTGCATCCACCACGGACTCGAGGCCGACGGCCCGAGAAGCCTTGATCAAGACGTGGTCTCCGGAACGTAGCTCGCGCCGGAGAAGATCCGCCGCCTCGTCGCTGGAAGCGATGAAACTGACCGACCGGTGGCCCGCGGCACGGGCCTCTCCTTCGATAAGCCGGGCGTCCTCGCCGACGACGACCAGCAGGTCACATCGCCCCGCGGCGTGACGGCCGACGGCCCTGTGTCCATCCTCCGACGCCGCGCCCAGCTCCCGCATATCGCCCAGGACGGCGATGCGGCGGCCCGGGCACTCAGACAGGAGGTCAAGGGAGGCGATCATGGAGGCGGGACTGGCGTTGTAGGAGTCATCAATGATCAGGGAGCCGTTCGGCCCGGGCCTGGGCGTCAGGCGCAGGTCCGGCCGCGCGTCCGCCAGCGCCGCGGTGACCTCGCCGAGGGCCATGCCCTCGTTCAGGGCCACGGCGGCGGCTGCCAGCGCCGGGTAGACGTGGTGACGGCCGGGGAGAGGGCAGCGCACCGCAGCGTCTCCGGACGGCGTTATCATCTGGAATTCAACCCCGGCGAGACCGTGGCTCCGAATGTCCACGGCTCGGAAGTCGCACTGCTCGGAGGTGCCGAAGAGCACAGCGCGGGCGCGGGTGCGCAGGCCGAATCCGGCCGCGCGGGCGTCGTCCCCGTTGAGGGCTGCCAGCCCGTCCGCCGGCAGGGCTTCTACCAGCTCGGCCTTGGCCGCCGTGATCGCGCCCATGTATCCCAGCCGTTCCAGGTGGACCGGCCCCACGTTGGTGACGACACCCACAGCCGGCCGCGAGATCTCGGCCAGCAGGGCGATCTCGCCACGGGAATACATGGCCATCTCCAGCACCGCGCGCTCGTGTTCCTCGCGGAGCTGGAGGAGAGTGAGCGGGATGCCGATCTCGGTATTGAGGTTTGCTTCGCTCTTCAGCACTCGGTAGCGGGAGGAGAGGACGTGGGCAATCAGCTCCTTTGCCGTGGTCTTGCCGACGCTGCCGGTGACGCCGATGACGCGCACCTCGTGCCGCTGGCGCCACGAGCCGGCCAGCCTCTGTAGTGCGCGAAGGCTATCGCTCACCTGGAACGCGGGCGCGCCGTCAGTCTCCACGGGCCTTTCAGTGACGACGCCGGCAACCCCGGCCTTGAGCGCCTGTGGGATGTAATCGTGGCCGTCTACCCGCTCGCCGCGCAGGGCGAAGAAGAGGTCGCCCGGCCCGGCCGCGCGGGAGTCGATGGCGCCGCGCTCGAAAGACGCGGGCGTGCCGGGGCGGCTCGCAACGAGCTGGTTGCCGAGCGCCTCCCGAACGTCAGCCACTGTTAGCATCCTCCCCATGCTAAACCGATTATTGAATCGTAGACACGAGTGCCGACTCTGTCGGTGGTACCTTCAAATAAGCAAGCGCATCCTGGACGAGGCGTCCGAAGGCAGGCGCCGCGACGACTGTCCCCCAGGGCACCTCTTTGGGTTCGTCAATTTTGACCAGCACCGCCAGCCTGGGGTTTTCCACCGGAGCGATACCCACGAAGGAGGAGATGTAGGCGTCCGGCTTGTAGCCGCCGCTGTCGGTAGCCACACTGGCGGTGCCCGTCTTTCCTCCCACGCGATATCCCTGGACATCCAGGTAGCTCGCGCTTATTCCATCAACTACAACGCCCATCATCTCCCGCAGGGTCTGCGAAGACTGGGGGGATATGGCCTGCCGCACGGGTTCGGGATCGAAACTTGTGGTGGCGTTCGGCGAGACGATCGCTCTAATGATGTGGGGCTTCACGAGCATACCGTTGTTGGCGATCGCGGCCACGGCCATGCACATCTGGAGCGGCGTGACGCTGATGCCCTGGCCAAAACTGTTGGTCGCCATGTCCACGGAACGCCAGCTTGCCGGGTCGCTCTCCGGGGTCCGCACGCGTCCGGAGGACTCCCCGCTCAGGCCGATTTCAGTGGGGCTCCCGAATCCAAAGCGGCTCACGTAATCGTAGAACCGTTCCGGCCCTACCTGCTGGGCCACCCAGGCAGCCCCCGTGTTCAGGCTCTTGGAGAGCATCTGTTGAATGGTCTGGGACCCGTAGGCCTTCAGGTCCCAGTTCCGGATCGTCCAGCTGTCGGCGCTCAGTGAGCCGTTGTCGTACCACCAGGTATCCGGGCTCACGGTCCCGCTGTCAATTCCGGCGGCCGTGGTCACAAGCTTGAAGACGGAGCCGGGCTCGTACTGGTCCGTGATCGCGCGGTTGCGGTAAAGCGCGGCCTTGGACGCGTCGCTCAGGTCAAGTCGCGTGACATCAAACGTCGGGCGGCTGGCCATCGCCAGTATCTCGCCGGTGGCCGGCTCGACGACGATAATTGAGCCGCCGGTGGCCTTGTGGTCTTTGATCGTCCTGTCCAGCTCCTGCTCGGCCAACCGCTGAATGTAGCGGTCAATCGTGAGGACAACGTTGGCGCCCGGCTGCGGCGCGATCTCCAGGCGCTCCCCCAGGGGGAACTGGTTTCCTAGCCCGTCGCGTTCGAAACGGATCGTGCCGGCTGACCCGTCAAGGATGGCGTTGAGGTCTGCCTCCAGCCCCGTCAAGCCGGTGTTGTCCCGGCCGACGAACCCCAACAATTGGGCCGCCAGGTTGCCCTCCGGATAGACGCGATGGCTGCTGGTGACGAGGCGCACGCCTGATAATCGAAGGGCGCGGACAGCCTCGGCGCGCTCGTAGTTCAGTCCCGTGGCGACGTTGACTTCGAAGATGTCGCTGTCCTGGACAGCGGCGAGCATCTCCTCCGCGGATTTACCCGCGGCCGGGCTAAGTGCGGCCGCTGCCTCGGCGGCGACGGCCCCGTTGCTCCAGGCGCGGCTTTCCACCATGACGTCGTAGGTGTCCTGGCTCGCGGCCAGTGGGTAGCCGTTGCGGTCCAACAGGGCGCCGCGGCGGTCCAGCAGCGTCTGCTCGCTCATGTGCGTCAGGCGCGCCTCGTGGGCGTACTGCTGGTGGTCGAACAGCTGGAGCTGGGCCAGCCGTCCCGTGATCACCAGGGTGCCGAAGCCCATGGCAGCGACAACCGCCCACAGCCGCCACGTCACGCTCCCCGGCTTCCTGCCCATGATTCCCTAGGGTAGCCACCCCGTGAGGGTGTCCCAGAGCGAGTCCCCGGATTCTTCCCGCCGGCTGTCTTGCGGCAGATAGCGGCTGGGGAGCCTTCGCTCCGCCGGTGGCGGTGCGTCAATGGTGAGGTAGTGTGTCTCCGTGGGCCGCGTCATGCCCAGGCGCAGGCGGGCTTCGCTTTCGATCCGGGCCAGGCTGCCCAGCGTGGCCACGTCAACCTCCAACTCGTGCAAGCGGGCCTGCCAGTCTTGCCGTTCGCCCTCCAGGCGCTGGATGTCGCCCGCCGTGCTCGTGGCCCCGCTGGACTGCACCAGCGGAAGAAGAGCAGTGAAGCCGACGACGAGCGCGGCCAGGATCAGGAGGACGGGCAGGCTGCCCGCGTGCGCCAGGCCCAGGGCGGAGCGTTCCTGTTTGCGGACTGTGGCCATCTAGGGTGTCTCCCCGAGCTTCTCCGCCGCGCGTAGCCGGGCGCTGCGGCTTCGTGGATTGACGGCGATCTCTTCCGGCGATGGCGTGACGCTGCGCCGGGTGACCAGGCGGAGCGAGGCGCGGTGGCCGCACGTGCACGTCGGTTGCTCCGGCGGGCAGATGCAGTCACGCGATTCCTGCACGAAGAATTGTTTGACGATGCGGTCTTCCAGCGAATGGAACGAGATGACGACGATCCTGCCGCCCCGGCCGAGGACCTCCACCGCCTGGCTGAGGGCGTCACGGAGCGCCCCCAGTTCGTCGTTGACCGCTATCCGCAGCGACTGGAACGTGCGCGTGGCCGGATGGATCCGGCGGCGCGGCCCCCCCGAGGCGCGGGCGATGACTGCCGCGAGCTCCGTTGTAGTCCGCAGGGGCCGGGCGCGAATGACGGCCCGGGCGATACGCCGGCTCGCCGGGTCTTCGCCGAAGCGCCAGATCACGTCGGCGAGGTCGTGTTCCGTGTAATGGTTGACGATATCCGCGGCCGTGAGCGCCTGGCCTGGGTTGAACCGCATGTCCAGCGGCGCCTCTACCTGGAAGCTGAACCCGCGCTCATCGGCCAGTTGCATCGACGATATGCCGAGGTCAAACAGGATGCCGTGGACGGGGATGAAGTTCTGCCGCCGGCAGACCCGCCGCAGGTCCCTGAAATTCGATTCCACCAGCTGGACGGAATCGCCGAACTGCGCCAGGTTCTCCCGCGCCACCGAAATAGCCGCGGGATCGGCGTCCAGTCCCAGCAGGAGGCCCCCGGGAGCGGCGGCCTCGAGGATGGCGCGGGCATGCCCGGCGGCGCCTGTCGTGCAATCCACGTAGCGTCCGCCGGGCTGAACCGCCAGGTAGTCAACTGCCTCGTTGAGCAGAACGGGGGCGTGGGTCAGGAGATCTCTGGGGGACAAGATCGCAACCAACTTTCCTTACCCCAGCTCCTGGTCAGCCGACGAGGGAGTAGACATCGCCGCAGCGCTCTCAGCCTCCCACGCTTGCGGGTCCCAGATCTCCAGGCACTCGTGGCGGCCGATTATAGTAACGGCGCCGTTGAGCCCGGTCATCTGGCGAAAACGCGCAGGCACGAGGATGCGGCCCTGGCGGTCCAGCTCGGTGTCAAATGATTGAGCCTGAAAGCGGCGGCGGGACCGGCGTCCCCTGAGGCTGGTGGCCGGCTCCGAGGCAAATTCTCCGGACATCTCTTCGAACCCGGCCGTCGTGTAGACCTCAATGCAGCCTTCAGTACCGATGGTCAGGACGACTCCCTGGAGGAACTCCTGCCGGTAGCGAGCCGGGAGGGCAACCCTGCCCCGGTCGTCCAGTGTGTGTTCGTAAGTGCCTCGAAAGGCCATCAACGCGACCCGCTGTCCCCTTCTGGTGGGGGTTTGCCTGTGGTATCATCGGCACGCCTCCGGGGCGCCGGGTGGCCGGCCGCTCTGGGGCTAAACCGAATACCTGAAGTGGGATCAACCCCCACTCATCCCCACTTCATGGGCAAGCATACCACTCCGCACCCATGTGTCAAGGGCTTATACAATAAACTTTCGCCGTAATTTGTCCTATTTCTCCGCATGACCCTCCGCGCCGGCATCCTGACCATCTCCGATTTGGGCGCGCGGGGAGAGCGCGAGGACACATCCGGAGCAGCGATCCGCGAGCTCCTGGGTGGCATACCGATTGACGTGACCAACTACGAGATCGTCCCCGACGAGCGCGATATCATAGCCGCTCGCCTGGCCGAATGGGCGGACGCCGCGGGCCTCGATCTGGTCGTTACCACCGGCGGCACCGGCCTGGGCGAACGCGACGTCACCCCGGAGGCGACGCGGGACGTGATCCGCTACGAGGTCCCCGGGATCACCGAAGCCATGCGCCTGGAAGGCCTGAAGCAGACGCCGATGTCCATGCTCAGCCGGGCCGTGGCGGGCGTGCGGGGGCGGACGTTGATTATCAACCTGCCCGGCAACCCGAAGGGCGTGAGAGAGAACCTAACGGTCGTCCTGCCTGTCCTGCAGCATGCACTCGCCCTGCTCTCGGGAGGGCCCGCCGGGCACTAGGCTTCGCCTTCAGGTGGGAGAGAATGGGGAAGAGCGCGCGCCGCCGCGCGCCCTTCCGCCCGCTATCGCCTTACTTCACCTGGACTTTGACGCTCTTCGCCTCCGGGGCCAGGGGCTTCGGGACCATGACCTCCAGGACACCATCACTGCATGTGGCTTCGATCTCTTCCGCCGTGGCGCCCTCGGGAAGCCTCACCGTGCGGGAGAACTCGCCGAATGCTCGCTCTGAGCAGTAGTAGCTCTCCTCCTTGACCTCTTTTTCCTCCTCGCGCTTTCCCTTGATGGTGAGGAGATCGCCCTCGACTGTGACTTCGACGTCTTCCGCCCTCATCCCGGGAAGGTCCGCGCGGACGACGATCTTGCCTTCGCGCTCAAAGACATCGATGTCCGGCAACCAGGCTTCCATGACCGGTCGTCCGAAGCGTCTGAATGGCCAGGCCGCGAAATCGCGCATGCGGCGGTCGAAGTAACGTTCCATGTCTTCCGGCCACCCCAGTAGGCGTCGCGGCCGCTTTTCCTGCACTGTGACGGCTTCTCTTTGTCCGTTCCTCATAACGGACCTCCTTTCCGCCGTCGCACTCCCGCACCTAAACGTTACCTCCGAGCGTGCCGCATGTGTGAGGGCTGGTCATCCCAGTTCGGGCGATCCTTTCGTACCATTTTTGGACGCTCGCGGGCGAAGGGGCCAAACGGCCCCGGCAGTACGGCACAGTGGCCCTTAACGATGGCACCGAGAATCGATATGCTGAAGTTGCCGGGGAGCGGGAGTCCCTGCCTGTCAATGAGCGGGCCGAAAGGGGGCATGACATGTGCAAGCGAGTCCTGGTGACGCTGGACGGGTCACGCAATTCGCGGGCAGTCCTCAGCGAGGTGGAGAGGCTTGGCCCGAGCACGAGCGTCACGCTCGTGACGGTGGGCGGCAATCCGCGCGCCACCTCCGAGGTGCCGCACCCAACCTATACAGGCGGGGCGCCGGCGCCGGGTGGGATCGTAGCCGTTCCGCCGGCGCGGACCATGGAGACTCGGACGCAGGCTTACGAGCGGGCGCGGGAACAGCTGACCACCTACCTTGAGGCGTGCGCCATGCCCCTGCGCGCGGCCGGGCTGCAAGTGGAGACGTCGGTAAGGTTTGGCGACGTCGTGGAGGAGATTCTTGCCGCGGCGCGGGAAACGGACCCCGAAGTAATCATGATGGCCACCCACGGCCACTCGGCCCTGGCGCAGGTCGTTTTCGGCAGCGTCGCCGGCCGGGTTGTCGGCAGCGGCGTGCGGCCCGTCCTGCTGGTGCGCCCGAAAGAACTGCGCGGCGAATAGTCCAGCGGCTTGGCGCCTGGGACGGCCCGCTACGAAGCGAATTCGGCAATCTTCGGGTGGACCAGGCGCTCGAAGTCGGCGTACTGCATGTGGACCGTGTCCTCGTGCGTGCCCGCGTTAAAGACGATCTCCTTCGGGCCTGCCAGGTTCTTCTCGACGTAAGTGTCCAGGTTGTACAGGTTCCCGAAGGGTGGCATAGCGCCTACGTCGCAGTCCGGAAAGGCCGCCTGGAACTCGCTCTCGTGGGCGAGACGCACTTCGGCTGCGCCCAGCGCGCTCGCGGCCTTCGCCGGGTTGACGCGCAGGCTTGCGGGCAGGGCCAGCATCGCCATCGTGTTGTCGAGGAAGACGATGACAACCTTGGCCACAGCCTTGCCGCTGACATGCTCGCTTTCCGCTACGGCCTGGGCCGTGAAGGCCGGTGGGTGATGGTGTAACGAATACGGAACGCCGTTTTCCCGCAGGTAGTTCTCGAGCCTTGTCTTGCAGTCCATCTCGCTGCCCTCCGTTCGAACGGCTCGGGCGCCTGGTCCGCCGATACAATTTTCGAGGATGTTGCGGAGGATTACCAGTGCCGGAGGTAACCTCCTGGGGATGCCGCTACGGCCCGCCCGTGCGCGCTTTCTGAGGCAGACTGTAAAATCGAGGGCAATGCCGGGGTGGTGGAATGGTAGACACGGCGGACTTAAAATCCGCTGCCGAAAGGCGTGTGGGTTCGAATCCCACCCCCGGCACCACGGCGTCTCTGCTATTGCGCCGGCGGGTTGATTGTCATGACCACCTGGCCACCGTTGTATTCGGCGCTGCCGGGCGCTTTCCCGGTCACCCCAGGCTGGCCCCAGCGCACCTTGACTTCGCCAACGTTTAGCGCGTTGACGAACGCCTGTCTGATCTGGTCCGCGAGCGCGGGGTTCGCCGTTAGGGCCTTCTCCCAGAAATCCCGCACATGCTCCCGGACGGGCCAGGTGTCTCGCCTGCCGGCAGGGAGCAGGGATTCCGCCTGGAGGTACTCTAGGCCCCGCCCGGCTGCAATCTCGTCCAGCTTGCCTGAGAAACCGAGTATATCGTCACGGAAAAGGTCAATCATGACCGGCTGACCTGTGCGTTGGGAAATGCCTGAAAGGGTATACGCGACGGCCATGGGGTCACGGCCACTGTTCAGCCTGGTGAGTGCGTCATTCCGGATGCCAGGATCGAGGGAAACGTACTCCATTCTCAGGCCAATGGTCTCCTGGGCCAGCGTGCCAGTGACTGAGAACGTCATTCGGGCGCCTCCTTTACCTGTTGCGGGCTGCTCGCCCGCTACTTAGCCAATACCAACTGTTTCCTAAGGGCCCTCGCCTCCTGCCAGGCCCTTTTCGAACGCGTACGCGGTCGCCGCCGCCCTGTTGTCAACGCGGATCTTGCTGAAAATGTTGCTCATGTGCCGAGCTACCGTCTTTGGGCTCAGCACCAGCTGGTCCGCTACTTGCTGGTTCGTGCGGCCCCTGATCACCATCCGCAGAACCTCCACTTCCCGCTGGCTCAGGTTGTCCGGGTACCTGGGCCGTCTTGAGCGCGCCGCCGCCGCCACAGTCAGCGAGAGTTCGTGGCCAAGCTGCGCCGCCTGCGTCACGAGGACTTCCATCCCGAAGCGCTCGAATGCCGGCACCGCCTCCCGTAGCAGTTCGCCGGCATGTTCTTCGTCTCCCCGCCGCCGGCGCTGCGCCAGCATCCGTGCGTAATCCAAACGCGCCCGGGCGACCTCCACCTCAGCACCCAGCCGCGATCCAGTCGCCAGCGCCTCCTCGAAGCTTTCTTCGGCGCGGTCCCACCACTTGTTCGCGGCAGCTATCATCCCCAGCGCCCGCGTGGTGTAGGATCCCCACGGTGTACAAAAAAGCGCCTCCCGTTGCTTCGCCCACAAGATTGGCTCGTACACCAGGCGCGCCGTCTCCGGGTCGCCGCCCAGGACCCCGATTTCGGCCAGTGAACAGTAACTCGGCAGCGCGTGAATGTCGTTTCCCGCCAGCTGCAGCACGCCCGGTAGCAACGGTTGCACCATCGAGAGCGCTTCCGCGGTCTCGCCGGAGAGCGCGCGGACATGGCTTCGGTAGACGATACTCATCGCCGCCACTGCCGGGCCGGAGCTCTTGAAAATGTTGCTGATCTCTGCCAGAGCATCGTCCGCCTCGTCCCGCGCCCCCCGCAGGCAGCGCGCGTGCGCCAGCGTCGGCAACAGCACCATCACGCCCCACAGGTAATGCGAGCGTCGCGCGGCCTTCATCCCCGCCAGGCAGTGACCTTCCACGGCATCGAGGTTGCCCGCCTGATAGGCAAGAAGGGCAAGCTGGGCCTGGGTCAGGGAGTAGTCCGCCCAATGGTAAGCCCTGGCCGTAAGCTCGCCGGCTTCTTCCGCTGCCTGCCGGGCCTCCGGAAACCTGCCCATCCAGGTCAACACCAGGGATTGCCTTGTTAGTGGCCGGGACACCAGCAGGGGGTCGCCGGCCCGGCGGCCGCAGGCGATGCTCTTCTCCTGGTCCTCCAGCGCCCTCTTCAGCTCTAGCAGCTGGAACCGCGCCAGGCCGAGCGCCGCGCTGGCTTCTGAGCACAGCCTGGCATCCTCTCGCGCCTCTCCGATGCGTAGGGCTTCCGCGGCCATCCTTTCGGCATCCTGCGTCCGCCGCGCGTGGAAGTAGGCGTTGCTCATCGTCTGCAGCGCCGTGGCCCTCAGGTCGTCCTGCTCTTCCCCTATTCCCACCAGCGCTTCTTCCAGTGGGCTCATGTCCACGAGTGTTCCTATGGGCGCCGAATCAAGCGTTACGCTGATCCGCACTTTCTCCGTGAGCGCGCGCACGAGTCCGGTAGCGTCGCCCGCTTCCTGGTACATCGTTGCCGCCCGGTCCTGGTGGTCCGTCGCTGGCCCAACGTCCATGTCCCGGTAGCAGGCCAGGCCGGCCTGGTGGTGAAGGTCTGCGAGGTCACGCACGGGGCAATTCCCCTCGCTCTGCGCGATCGCCAGACAGGCCTCATAGAAGCGAGCCGCGTCGCCCCACGCGAAGGCGGCCGTGGCCTCTTCCGCCGCACGCCTGGCGCAGGCGATTATCTTTGCGGGCTCGCCCAGATCACCGGCCAGGATCAGGTGATGCGCCAGTTCAGCCATCCCGCCGGTGACCGGGACTCCAACGTTCTGTTCAATGGCCTCCGCGATTCGGTGGTGCAGCCGGGCGCGGCGCGGCGGGCTTACCTCTGCATACAGCACGTGGCGGACGAGCGCGTGCGAAAACCGGAACTCCTGACCCTCCGCCGATAGAAAACCCTCCCACATGCACCTCTCCAGGATGTCCAGCAACTGGTCTTCGGGGATCTCGCTCATTGCTGCGAGTGCCGGCAACGTGAAGGCATCGCCCAGAAAAGCGGCTACGGTAAGCGCCCGTCGTTCGTCCTCGCCTAACGCCGCAAGGCGCTGGCTGATAGCCGTCGTGACCTGTGCTGGAAGCTTAAGTTCGCGCGGTGGGACGCGGCTCACCAGGTAGCCGCCTTGCTGGACCAGGGCACCGGTCCGCTTCAGGTGCTCCATCGCCTCCTTCACGAACAGGGGATTCCCCCTTGTCGCTTCCGCTATCGTACGCGTGAGCTGCTGCGACGGACGCGGGTAGCCCAGCCCTATCAGGAGCTCCGTTATTTCCCCTTCGTCCAGGCCCTCCAGCGCCAGCTCTACGGCAATCTCTTCGCGCTGCAGCCGGTGCACCGCGCGGGTCGTGCGTTCGTCAAGATCATTCGGCCGGTAATTCACGACCAGCAGCACAGGCACCGGCGGGTGCGAAGCGCTCTCAGCAAGCGCCAGACCGAGCTGTGTCAGCAGGTCTAGCGACGCCGGGTCCATCCAGTGAGCGTCCTCGAGGACGAGCACCAGCGGATAGGCGCGAGCGAGGTTGAGGATCAGGTCAAGCGCGCCCAGGAACAGGCCTGTCTGGTTCTGGCTTCCTGGCCCGTCAGTCCTACCCAGGAGCTGGTCGATGACCTGCCCGACGTTCTCAGCGCCGGCCGGGAGGCCCGGCGCCCGCCGCTGTATGCAGGTATTCAGTGCCTCGATGAATGGCATGTAGGCCGCTTGCGACCCTTCATGACAGTGCCCGAGCAGGACCGTGGCTCTCTTCTCGAACGCCGGCCGCATCTCCCGCGTTAGACGGGACTTCCCAATCCCGGGTTCGCCCGCCACCAGGACCAGGCGTGGATGGCCGGAGAGCGCCGACTCGAACGCTCCCTGCAGCACCGACTGGTCATCGTGGCGACCGATGAACGGGGCCTGCCCCTGACTGGAGGGGCTCCTGATGGAGGAAAGAGGCGATTCTGACACGTGGTTCCCCCTCGCACCGCCGCTGTGTGCCTATCCTACCCCATGCGCGGCTCTTGTCAAGAAAATAGGCCCAATTTCGCGGCAATCCCGTGCGGCTGCAGTCCCTGTCATGCGGTCGGTACGCCCGCCCAGCCGTCAGCCCGCACGGTTGCCGCCCGTGCGCAGCCTCAGAGTGCCGCCAACCAAGCCGGGATGTGAGCCGACGACAATGAAGTACGGCCCTGGAGACCCCGGCAGCAGGCCTGTTTCAGAAGCGAATCTTGCCGCTAACCCCGTTTGCCGTTCATAGATCGCCCGCAAGCTCCATGGCGCGGGCATCCGCCCGGACGTCCTCCACGGGCTTCTTCTGGGTTGGCGTGTCCTCTGCGGGCGGGGCCGTGTGCAGCACAACGATGGGCTTGGGGGTGATCTCCACGTTCAGGCCGTGCGCCTCCATGACGCGGATTCTTTCCCGGTCGTAGCCGGCCTCCAGGAGGCCCTCAATATACCGCTCGGCATCTTCTGGTTGGTCGAAGTCGTTCACATTCCCGTAGGAGCTGCTGTTCTCTTCCAGCAGTATGACGATGGTTTTGTCAGTCATTACCCTTCTCCTTGGACGCCTCTCATAACTACTGATTGGCCGGGCGCGAGTTGGGTTACAGATCGTGGGAGCAGATATCGGCACAGGAAAGGGTGAGGATTGGAGAAGAACCGGTTAACCGGGGACAGCGGCACGATCCCCGATGAGGCAGCAGTGCGAAATACAGATTCTGTGCAGAGGACCGGGTCGTGAGACTGAAATCTGTACTTCGGCCTTCTCCAGCGCGGGCTAGCGCGCCCAGATCACCAGCGTGACGATCCTGACGCCCCCGCGAAACTCGCGCTCATACGTCGAGGACCGCCCGTCGCGGGAGGAACTGACCAGCTTGCCCCACTCGCTCCGCGAATTGGCCGATACGGCGGAGGCGGCGACTGTCGTCTTGCTATCCAGGTGGCTGTAGATCGTCGCTAGTTGATCGTAGTCATGCTGATTTGGGTGCGTGCTCAAAGTGTCACTGGCGTTCGTGTTGTGGTAGTAGTCCATGCACGTGTTGAGTGACGACCCGTCCTCGCTCTGGTGGTCCAGACCCAGGGTGTGGCCCACCTCCTGGCAAATGACGTGCAATTTCTCGGCCTCGTTGTTGTAGCGGTAGGTCGAGTCGCCGAAGTAGTAATCGTTGTTCTTCACTGTGCCCTGCGTGATGTGTCCGCCCGAGATCCAGATCTGGGCGACGCCCAGCCAGCCGTTGTTGCCGTAGCCGGCATTGCAGACTTCCACGCGGCCGCTGGTGGGCCGGCAGTTCTTGGCCCTCGTCCCGCCGGCGACGACCGTCGTGTCCAGCACCGCCGACTGGCTCCAATCGGACGAGACGGTGGCCAGGTGGCCGGTCCACGTGCCGGAGGTGTTGTTGCCCAGTTTCAGCGTAAAAGGGTTGCTCGTGCGCGCCCAGTGGTAGTTGCCCCATGAGTGGCTGGCTCCGGCCACCGATGGGAGTACCAATAGGGTTAGTAAAGCGGCCGCCGCGACAACGGCCGCAATAGCCCGGCTCTTAGTCTTCATTTCTGCCCAGCCCTCCCGCTAGTGTGCTGGACAGGTTACCGGAAGCGGCCGTGTTCCACAAGAAGGGAACACGGCCGCCGTACCGCTATTTACGGAACATTAACCGGAGGACAGGGACGTGCCGGCGCGGGTTAAGCTAGTTCTTAGAGGCGTCGGAGTTGAAGCTCACCCACCGCGGGTAGGTGTGCTCCTCGTAGATCAGGTAATCCTTCAGGTTTCCCGCATCGTCGAGCACGAAGCGCATCTCGACGTTCACCTGGTCAAGGACCAGGTTCATGCTGGCGCCCCCAAAGCTCACGCTGTGCCCTTTGTTCACCGCCACCGCGCTGATCATCGTCGTTCCCGCCGGGATCCCCGCCTCCAGCAGCTGCAGGTCGTCGGCGCGCGACGCCTCGATGGGTCCGTGCTGAATGCCCTCGGCATCGAGCACGCTAAGAACGTGTGTGCCTGCGACCCCGATGGGCAGCTCAGTCTTAATCATCTCGTCCAGCTCGCCGGACTTCGTCCGGTTCATCTCGTAGTAGGCGCCGGTGCCGGCCAGGGCTGCCACCACCCCGATTACCGCTACCAGCCCCAGTACCGAGACGGTGGCCACGAGAAAGCCGATTATCCGCGACGACCAGGAGCTGGCGCGCGTGTCCAGTGTGCGAGTAGTCATTGGTAGATTCCTCCGCTGGTATAGACGCAGAAAATGCCGCCCCGTTTACATCCGGTTGACGCGATTACCCAGATTTCCTCCGGCTACGGCAGGCGGACCGCGAACAGCTCGCCCCGCCCGATCGGGACGACCACGGCGGAAAGGCGAGATTCTGAGAGGGCGGTTTCGCGAAAATCGCGGAGCTCCGCCTCGTGCGAGATCAGGTTATCCGCAATGAGAATGCCGCCCGGGACCAGCAGGGGGATGATGAGGCCGAGGAAGGCCAGGTAGTCCTCCTTCTCGGCGTCGAGGAAAACAAAGTCAGCAGGCTCATTGCGCCGCCGCAGGTAATCGAAAGCATCACCCTCCACGATCGTCGCCGTGCCATCCAGGCCCGCATCCCTGAGCGATTCGCGGGCAAGGGCCACCTTCGCGGGGTCGATCTCGAGCGTCGTCAGCAAGCCGCCGGCAGCGCGCGCAGCGGAGGCGATCCAGGCCGTGGAGTACCCACCCGACGTGCCGATCTCGATGAGCGAACGAGGACGGGAAGCGAGGACGAGGTTGTGCAGAAAGCGGCCCACGTCCGGCGTCACCTGCCGCAGGCGGTTTTCTCTGGGCGCGCCGCTCCGCCGCTCCTGCGAGTCGCGGGCTTCCAGGCGGTCCAGGACGGCCCGTGTGCGCCGGTCGATCATTGTGCCATCTTAGCGCGCCGCCCCAGCACTGTCTCCGGCACGGGCGGGAATTGGCGGGCAGTTGGGGGCCGCGCCCGCCACGCCTGAAACGATTGCCCGCCATTCCTCGTCTAATAAGGCGAACGCTCTTCTGTCAGGGCGAGCAAGGAGCAAATAGCGATGCCAACGCGGTTTCTCGCCGCGGGGGCTGCGCTGGTTGTGCTGATAGCCGCGATGGCACTCAATGGCCCATCCGGCAACGCTTCCACGGGTCTCACCGAACGAGTAAGTGTAACCACTTCCGGGCAGCAGGGCGACGGGCTGAGCGGCTACCCTTCGGTCAGCGGCGACGGCCGCTACGTCGCCTTCAGTTCCGACGCCACCAACCTGGCCCCGGGAGACACCAATCTCGCAACCGATATATTCGTGCGCGACAGGCTGTCCGGCGTCACCGAGTGGGTCAGCGTCAGCGTCACCGGCGGCGCCGGCGATGGGACGAGCTATGTGCCCGCCATCAGCGCCGACGGACGGTACGTTGCCTTCGCCTCCTCCGCCTCCAACCTCGTCGCCGGTGACGCCAACGGTGTGACGGACGTCTTCGTGCGTGACCGGGTGGCGGGTACCACGGCTCTGGTCAGCGTGGACGGCGCGGGCAACCAGGGCAATAACCCCAGCTACGAGTCATCCCTATCGGCGGACGGACGGTTTGTGGCCTTCCGGTCGGCATCGGACAATCTCGTCCCCGGCGACACAAACAAGGCTGATGACGTATTTGTGAGGGACCGGCTGGCGGGCACGACCACGAGAGTCAGCCTGGCGAATGACGGTAGTCAGTCGAATCGCAACAATTATGCCCCCGGCATCAGCAGTGATGGCCGTTTTGTCGTCTTCTGGTCCAGCGCCTCCAACCTGGTCGCCGGTGACACCAACCACAAGGACGACGTCTTCGTCCGGGACACGCTCGCGGGGACGACCGTTCGGGCCAGCGTTAGCAGCGCCGGGGCGGAAGCGGACGGTCGCAGCAACGACGCCGCAATCAGCGGCGACGGCCGGTTCGTCACTTTCCGCTCTCACGCTTCGAACCTGGTCGCAGGCGACACCAACACCACCGGCGATGTCTTCGTCAACGATCTTTCGACCGGCGCCACCGAGCTCGTCAGCGCCAGCGGCGGCGTGTCCGGCGATGGGATCAGCGGATACCCGGACATAAACCATGACGGGAGCCTTGTCGTCTTCCGGTCCGCGGCGTCCAACCTCGTCTCAGGGGACACCAACGGCGCGGTCGACGTCTTTGTACGGGACCGTATCGCGGGGGTGACCAGCCTCGCCAGTGTGGACAGCACCGGCGTGCAGGGCGACCGCGCCAGTGACCATCCCAGCATCAGCAGCGACGGCGGCGTTGTAGCATTCCACTCGTGGGCGAGGAATCTCGTCCCGGGCGACACGAACAGGGCCACTGATACATTCGCTCACCAGGTTGCGGCAGCGCCCACACCTTCACCCACTCCAACGGATACGCCCGCGCCGTCGGCCTCACCCACGCCGTCGCCAACGCCCACCCCTGTCTGGATCGTGACCGTGCGGGGCGATGTGAACTGTAGCGGCGGCGCTACACCCGTGGACGCGGTGGACGCCCTCCAGGTCTTGCGGTACGTCGCGGGTTTCCCGGTCATACAGTACGAGCCGTGCGATGACGTCCTCACCGGCGGCCCCCCGCTTCAGGGTGATATCGACTGCGATGGTGACGCCGATGCCGTGGATGCGCTACGGATTCTCCGCTTCGTGGCTGGCCTCGATCCCAACCTGCCGCCGGGATGTCCGCCTATTGGCATCACCATAACCCAGGCCACACCCGCGCCGACTCCCTGATCTCGCGGCAGAGGAAACACATAGCAGCGAGCCGGCCCCCACGGGAGCCGGCTCGTAACGTTCAGGTTGGAGGCGACGGCGGGATTCAAACCCGCGATCAGGGTTTTGCAGACCCCTGCCTTAACCACTTGGCTACGTCGCCGCAGTTCTTTGGTGCCGAGGAGGGGATTTGAACCCCTACGCCCTTACGGGCACCGCCCCCTCAAGACGGCGTGTCTACCGATTCCACCACCTCGGCCGCAGAACTTAATATTACCGATTTCGCGGCAGGGCGGGCAAGAAATCGGCCGACGTTCCCTGTTTCCCGTCTACTGGCCGAAGTCCCCCAGGTCGATGACGTCAAACGGCGGCTTGAAGGTGTCGTCGGGGATGTCGGTGTCCGCCTCGGTGGCTTCCAGGGTGCCCTCGCCGGAGCTGGTCCGCAGGAGAAGGCCTCCGTCTCCGAAGCAGACCTCGCCGTTCTCAGCGCTGAAGCACTTGGCGTTAATCCCCGCTATCTCTTCCTCGCTCTCATCGTACTCACTGTTGCCAAACTGGGCCTCGATGGTTGAAGGATCGATGAACGACGTGAAGAGGTCCCCCACGCCCCCCGTGTTGCCCGCCGGGTACTTCAGGCATTGATTCTCGGAACACACGTAGCTGGCATCCGGCGTGTCGATGATGGTGACCAGCCCCTCAGAAGAACTGATGTCCACGCGGGAGTTGTCACCTTGCTGGTAGATCGCCATGGACTGGAGGGTGTCGTCCGCGGAGAAGTCCTGGGCCTCATACTTCACGTAGCCCTCGAACTTTTGGTAGTCACCGCTCAGCGATTCAAAGTCGCCGTCATCGCCACCGTCGTCCCCGCCGTCGTCTCCACTGGTGGCCGTGGGACCGGTGTCCCCGCCATCGTCATCGTCGTCGTCTCCGCCGCAGGCCGAGGCCACCACGAGGAAGAGGGCGGTAGTGAGCGCCAGGAGCGCCAGGAGCCACCAGGCACGGGGTTGGGTTGCGTGGTCAGTCACTAAGTACCTCCTTTGATACCCGCAGCACATCTTCCGGCACCCCGAGTGCTCGGTCAACGTGCGGAGACCCGCTCGAGATCAGGGCGTCTCGCTGCGCTCAAGCAGGCCGGGGTCGCTCACCCGCAACTTTTCGGCCACCGTCCGCGTCACGTGTTCGCGCACGCGCTCGGCGAAGCCTCCCTCATCGGCCTCGCCGCCCCGGATGCGCTCGGCGAGCCGCTTGTTGCGGTCGTGCAGGGCCTTCACCAGCGCCTCCAGCGTCGGCGGCCGCTCTTCCCGGCCGAGAAGCTCGTCGAGGCCCTGCCATTCAGTGACTAGCTGGCCTTCGCGGTGTTCCAGCTCGCGGCGCACGATGCGCAGGGCGTTGGCCGCAACCCGCGCATGGAATCCCCGTGAGCCAGGGACGTTCGGAACGATCTCCTTGTCCAGGAAAGTCTCTATGGCGGAAAGGAGTTCGTCGTACGTGGGGCGGTCTTGCACCGCTGTATTATACTGGGGCCGCCGAATGGCCCATGCGATGACAGGAGGAAGCCATGGCTGGTATCACCGACCTGCTTAGCGGATTGCTTGGGAAGAGCAGCAAGAAGAAGCTCATCGAACAACTCTCCGGCCTGATGGGCGAGGGTAGCCCGATCGGTGGCCTCCAGGGCCTGCTGGGCAAGTTTGAGGCCAGCGGGCTCACGGAACAGACCAAATCGTGGGTCGCCAAAGACGTCAATAAGCCTGTGAGCGCTGCCGAAGTCAAGAACGCGCTGGGTGAGGACCAGGTGCAGCAGATAGCCAGCCGCGCCGGAGTGTCCACAGATGAAGCGGCAGACGGTCTGGCTGGGCTTCTGCCTGATTTTGTCGACAAGCTCACGCCTGACGGCGCGGTGCCGGATTCAGCGCAGCTTCAGAAGCTGGTGGGCACGGTCGGCAAGCTCTTGAAGTAGCACGTGCTGCGCACCGCAGGACGCGGCGTGACTTAGCCCGCCCGCTGAATCAGCTGCAACAGCTCCCATTCCGTCTCGGCGGTACGGCGGCCGATGGCGGCGAGTTCGAGGGCGGAGCCGGGTGGCAGGACTTTGCGCACGCTCTCGTTCAAAAACGTGCCGGCCTGGGAGAGGCAGATCACGCCCCAGCGCAGGTTGCCGAAAACCTCCCACCAGCGGGCGGCGTCCGGATCCACTTTGCGTCCCCCGGCCTTCTCGTACGCCGCCCACATCTCCTCGCGCGTGCCGATGCCACCCGCCGGAAGTGCGTCGTTGCCGAAGCGCCACGAGCGCACGCAGAAGAACCCGAAGTCCTCGATCGGATCACCCACGTGCGCCAGCTCCCAGTCCAGGATCGACCGCGCGCCCTCCGGCCCGAACATGACGTTCCCGATGCGGTAGTCGCCGTGCACGAGCGTGGGCTCCGCCGGAGGCGGCAGATTGCGTCTGAGCCAGCGGATCGCCAGCTCGAAAGCGGGATGCGGCTCCGGCGTGATCGCCCGGTACGTCGCCTCGAACCGGTCCAGCTCCGCCTCAGCCGGCGATTTGCCCTCGGGTGGACGCGTCAGGCGCTCGAGTCCGGGAGCATCCGGCGGGATCCGGTGGATGGCCGCGAGGATGGCGCCCAGCTGCGCGGTCATGACCTGCCGCGTGTTGGCGTACTCGTCGTCGCGGAGGAGCTTGCGGGGGATCGTCTCGCCCTCGACGCGGGCCATGAGGAACCCCGGCGCGCCCAGCGAGTCGTCCCCCATGGCGTGCACCTCCGGGACCGGTACGCCGGCTTCGTGCGCGGCTTCCAGCAGGCGGAACTCCAGCTCGCGGGACATGAAGTTGGGACCCTGGCGCGCATCCGAGCGCAGGACCAGCGGCTGCGTCTCCGCCCGCCCGTCCGCGTGCTCGATAGCCGCGTCAAAGGACCACGTCTGCCGGGAGGCGCCTCCCGTCAGCAGCCGCAGCTCGCGTATCTCGACAGACCGCGCGCCATGGTGCCGCTTCAAGAACGCGGCCAGCCGCTCGGAAAGTTCTTCGGGCGTCATGCTGCTGACATCATGACCCGTGTAGCAGCGTGCTGCCAGTCCCTCACGCCAATGTAG
>DASSZB010000164.1:0-2356 GCA_035702935.1 Dehalococcoidia bacterium | reverse complement strand
AGGTATTCTTGTTTTTGAATGTTTTGGGAGGCTTACGATGAACAAGCGGACTCTCGTCGCGGTCGTCTTATTGGGGCTGATCGCTGCCAGTCCGGTGCTGGCGCATCATTCCCTGGCCGGCGTGTACGACCTGAACAAGGTCGAGCGCGCGACTGGCGTGGTTCAGAAGTTTGCGTTTACGAACCCGCACGGCGCACTGCATATCGCCATCAAGGACAAGAATGGCGAGGTCAAGGTGTGGCAGCTGACGACGGGGTCGGCCAACGTGCTGACCAACGCCGGCGTCACCGCGACCGGCCCGAATCGAGTCAAGAACGGCGATGAGATTACCGTCACCTTCAATCCGGCGCTCAACGGCGCCACCATCGGGTTCCTCCGATCGATCGTATTGCCGGACAAGAAGGAAGTGGAATTCGTACCCAACTGACCGCGCGGTGAGAGCTGACGATAGGAGATTAATTATGTCGTCTCGACAAGGAATGATCCGTACGACTATCGCGCTGGGAATCGCGCTCACGCTCGCTGCCCCGCTCACGGCCAGTGCACAGGCCCCTCAAGGAGCAGGTCCTGCAGGCGCTCCACCGGCCGGTGCACAGGGTGGCGGCGGTGGTGGCCGCGGCCGCGGCGGTGGTGCCCCGCCGTACACGCCCGCGGCAGACGCCCGGGACCTGCGCTCAGTGCTTCACAACTGGGGCTGGCATATGGGCATGCTTCGCGGCGAGGCGGAAATCGATCTGGTCGCGTCGCTCGAATATCAGGGCAAGGGAACGGTGCAGGTGAACGGGCAGCCCTGCAACGTGACGAAGTACCGCACGAGCATCAACTACCAGATGTCGGGTGAGCGGATTCAGATCACCGGCACCCGGCCCAATGGCCAGAGCTGTTCGAACATCGAAGTCCTCAGTGGCGCGTACGCGTGGGACGAGGACACCCCCGGTGCGGAGCTCGTCAAGGGAAGCAAAGGGAAAGCGACGCCGATGGCGGCTGCCACCCGGGCCCGCATGATTCGGCTGTGGGCCGGTCCGCAGGGTGCACTCAAGTCCGCGATGGCCGCGATCCAGGATCCGCCGCTCTTCTCAGTGCGGCCGTCCACGCAGGTGCCAGCTGATGTCATGACCGCAGGCAAGACCTCGGTCGTGTGGGAAGGCGGAAAGCCGGTTGTGACCTTCCCGATCCCCGGCATCCCCACCGCAATCGCGACCGCCACGCTGGACAACAGGTTCATGGCGGAAAAGGTCGTCGTGAAGGACGGGACAACTACGACCGAGTTCACCTACAGCGACTATCGCGACTGGAACAACCCGCTTCATCCGGCCGAGGCGTTTTACGCTGGCAGGATGATCGAACGCCTGAATGGCACGGTCGTGCGCGACATCACCACGACGTTGACTGAAACCGGGCAGATGTATGTCGTGATGCCCGTGCCCGCCAGCGTCAAGGCGGCGATCACGCCCACGCTGCAGCCACCCAGCTGGGTATACCCATTCCCTCCACAGGCGCCGCCGGCAGCGCCATCGGCGGCTTCTCAGGCCGTGACGCCGAGGCTCGCCAACGGAAAACCAGACATGACGGGTAGCTGGAATGTAACTGCAGGCTATGGCAATGGTGGTGCTGCAGCTTATAACCCACCGTTTCCCGCGAACCGCCGATGCGGTCCGGAGCAGAAGCGCTGCAAAGTCCCCAACGATAACTTCGTGGTGGACTATGCCTGGATCTCGCCCTCGCGGTATTGGAACAACGTAAAGGGCCCGCTCTACAGACCCGAGCACTGGGACAAAGTACAAGAGCTCGACATGTGGACGAACAAGTTCGATCCGATCATGACCTGCCAGCCGATGGGGATTCCGCGGCAGGGCGAGCCGCGCCGCATCTTCCACACGGCAAACGACATCACCTTGTTCTATACGTACAGCGATTACGGCGGCGGCAACAGGGAATATCGCATGATCCCAACGGACGGCCGCCAGCACGATGCGAACCAGGCGAGACAGGCGACCTACCTTGGCTACTCCGTCGGAAAGTGGGAGGGCGATACCCTGGTCGTCGACTCCATCTCGTTCGTCGATTCGACATGGTTCGGACGTGGCGGTCTTTTCCACTCCGGCGACATGCGCATCGTCGAGAGGTTCACGCGCAAGGGCAATGAACTCCTGCACGAAATGACCATCTACGACCCAGAGTCACTTCTCGAACCCTGGGTCATGCCGGCGCGGACTCTGACGCTCAACAACGGCGACGCCCTCATTGCGGAGCGTGCGCATTGCGAGGTCTACGAAACGAACGACATCACCAATCAGATGCGACACTAAGGAAAAACACTGGGGCATCTTGGCCGGCAGGCCGAGGTGTCCCAGAT
>DASSZB010000029.1:0-9947 GCA_035702935.1 Dehalococcoidia bacterium | reverse complement strand
GGGGGCCCCGCTTGCCCTCGTGACCATCGGGTCGCCTGAGGGCGCCGAACAAATGGCTTCGGATTACGGGGAGGACAAAATCCATGTCATTGCCGGCGATGCCCTGGACGCTTTCCAGGCAGATACCTGGGTGGCAGCGTTGTCCCAGTACTGCTCTAGCTTCCAACCATCTGCCCTGATCTTTGGCCAGTCGTTTGAATCACGACATCTGGCGCCACTTCTGGCGGGACGACTGGGTTGCCCGATCGTCATGAACGTGCTGGACGCCCGTTCCAACGGTAACGGCGGCCTGCGCGTAACAGCGTCGGCCTTTGGCGGCGATACGCACGCCGAGTACGTCGTCGACGGCAGCGTGACCGTGATCCTCTGCGTGATGCCTAACGCGGTCAAGCCGGAGGCAGCAAACCCGGCCGCGCGCCCAGAGGTGACGGAGTTCCGCCCGGACCTTTCCGGGGTCACTGAACGCGTACGCGTCGTCTCCCCGGCGCAGTCGGTCGGTCCACGGCTCGAGGACGCGCAGGTGATCGTTGCCGGCGGACGAGGGCTGGGGAGGGCGGAGAACTTCGCCCTGGTAGAAGAGCTCGCTAAAGCGCTCAGCGGGGTGGCGGCCGCTTCGCGGCCGATAGTTGATGAAGGTTGGACGGACTCTTCTCGCCAGATCGGGCTGACCGGAAAGATAGCCCGCCCGGCCCTGTACATCGCCGCCGGCATCTCAGGAGCGAGCCAACACATGGCAGGATGCTCGGCGGCCAAGACGATTGTGGCGATCAACAGCGATCCCGATGCGCCGATCTTTCGCTATGCTAGTTTCGGCGTGATCGGCGACTGCCTGGAGATACTCCCGGAGATGGTGCGAGTGCTCGCAGAGGAGTACGCACGGGATGGTGTTCCCAAGTAATGAGCCAGGTCTCTGAGCGCATAATTCACGAAGCGGGCACCGTGCAGGGGATGCGCGCGGGGCAATCGCATCCTCTGGACGCGATCTTCAGCCCACGCTCGGTGGCGGTGGTTGGGGCGTCGCCGTGGCAGTTTGGCGCGTCAGGCGCGGGCGCCGCGTTCATACGAGCCTTGCAAGAACTTGCCTTTCCCCTCATCTATCCGGTGAACCCGAAGCATGAGGAGATAGAGGGGCTGAGGTGTTACCCGGACCTGCTTTCCATAGACGGGCCGGTGGACCACGTGATTTCGGCGGTACCGGCGAAGGCCGTCTCCAGTGTGCTGGAGCAGGTGATAGCCAAAGGCTCGAGAACTCTGCACCTATTCACTGCGGGGTTCAGCGAGACAGGCGAAGATGGCGCGGAGGAGATCGAGAAGGACGTCGCGGCGAAGGCGGTGCAGGCCGGCGTCCGTGTGCTGGGGCCGAACTGCATGGGCCTCTATGTGCCTGCCGCGCGCCTGAGCTTCACCCCGGGGATGCCAGCGGAGCCGGGCCCGGTGGCGATGATCTCGCAGAGCGGCACAAACGCGGGCGAGATGGTGCGCTCGTCCGCTCCGCGCGGTATCCGCTTCTCCAAGGTCGTCAGCTACGGTAACGGCTCCGACATCGCAGCCAATGAGCTCCTGGAGTACCTTGCCCAGGACCCGGAGACTGAAATCATCACGGCGTATGTCGAAGGCATCGGAGACGGACGCGGACTTATGTGCGCGCTGGGCAAGGCGGCCGCGGTTAAACCCATGATCATCCTGAAAGGAGGCCGCACCCTCGCGGGAGGTCGCGCAGCCTACTCGCACACGGCCAGCCTGGCCGGGTCAACGGAAGTCTTCGAAGCGGCTTGCCGCCAGGCGGGAGCGATACAGGTTTTGAGCGTTGACCAGATGGTGGACTTGGCTGTGGCCTTCCGCTTCATCCGCGGAATTCGCGGGCCGCGACTGGGTGTCGTTGGCGGTGGCGGGGGTTTCAGCGTGTTCGCTGCGGATGAGATTGAGGCGGCTGGGCTGGACTGCCCACCGCTGCCGGAGGAGACCCAGACCGAACTTCTGCGGTTCATACCGCTGGCCGGATCGAGCGTGCGCAACCCTGTCGACGCCTTCGTATCGTTTGACCCGACACGGCTCGGTAAGACACTCTCCACGGTTGGGAGCGCGGGCAACGTCGATGCCGTCCTGTTCCACATCGACTTCGCCTCGCCGGCCGCCGCGTACGCGCCGATTACGTCCGACCCGCAGAGCTTCATTGGGTTGCTCGTGAAGGAAATGGATGCGGCCCAGGCCGCAAGCGGGAAGCCTATCATCGTGGCGGCCAACCAGGCCCTTGACGTGAAGGCTGTCGAATACACCCTACTGTTCCAGGAGCATTGCCAGCGGGCATCCATTCCCGTCTACCCGACGATTCCGCGGGCCGCAGCCGCTATAGCGGCGTACCTTCGCTGGATCGAACGCCGGAGCGTGGGCGAGGCGGAAGAATGAAGTGGGACCAGGAGTTCGATGTCATCGTGGCGGGTTCCGGGGGCGCCGGACTGACGGCAGCTATCCTGGCCCACGATCACGGGGCGAGAGTCGCGGTGCTGGAGCGCACGGACAAGATTGGTGGCACCACGGCGGTGTCCGGCGGCGCCATCTGGGTACCGATAAACGACCATATGGGCGAGGTCGAGGTGAGCGATTCCCGGGAAGAAGCGCTGACATACTGCAAGAAGATCAGCGCCGGCACGGTTGCGGAGGAGATGATCGAGACGTTCATCGACACCGCGCCGGAGATGGTGCGGTACCTCGAAGAGCACACGCCTCTCAGGTTTACCGTTTGGCGTACGCCGGACTACTATGCCGACGAGCCGGGGGGAAAGCCGTGCGGGAGGTCGCTCGAGCCGGAGGTGTTCAGCAAGAAGGAACTCGGCGACTGGGCGGACCGGCTGCGCCCGGCTCCGGTTCTCATGGTGCCCTTGACGCTGGACGAAATGATCAAGAAATATCGGCTGATGACAGGCATCGAGAACTTCCCGGTGGACCTGGTGATGGAACGCATCCAATCCCAGGTGGTAGGCATGGGTGGCGCGCTGATCGGCGCCCTGCTCAAGGGTTGCCTGGACCGCGGTATCACGATCCAGGTAGAAACCCGGGCCCGGGAGCTTCTCAGGGAAAACGGTCGCGTGGCGGGCGTCCGCGCCGAAAAGGACGGAGCTGACATACGCGTCCGCGCCCGAGGCGGCGTTGTGCTGGCGAGTGGGGGCTTCGAATGGAACCAGGACCTGGTGAAAAAGTTCATCCCGGGGCCTCTGGAGTATCCAAACAGCCCGCCGTTCAATGACGGCGACGCGCTCATAATGGCCATGGAAATGGGCGCGGACCTCGGGAATATGACGAGCGCGTGGTGGCAACCCTCCGGCGTCGTCCCGGGTGAAGAGTACGAAAGCCGGCCGCTGGGTCGCTTTATTTCGTCGGAGCGGCTCGCACCCCATACCATTCTGGTAAATCGCTTCGGGGAGCGATTCGTTAACGAAGGGGTTCCATATAACGATATGGGGCGCGTCTTTCATCACTTCGACCCGACGACTCGTTCATTCCGCAACCTGCCGTGCTGGTCGATTTTCGACCAGCAGTATCGGCGCCGGTACCCTGTGCTTACCGTGATGCCCGGCGATCCAGACCCCGAGTGGCTGAACCGCGACGAAACGCTGGCAGGTCTGGCGGAGAGGGCGGGAATCGAGCCGAACGGCCTCGAAGCAGCAGTTGAGCGTTGGAACACTTTCGTGAGCGACGGAAGCGACCCTGAGTTTCACCGCGGCGAGGGAGCCTTCGAGCGCGCGGCAGGGGATCCGCGCCTGTCGATGCCAAACCTGGGGACGATAGAGGAGCCCCCGTTCTACGCGCTGCCGGTGTACCCGGGAGCGCTTGGCACGAACGGAGGGCCGCGCACAAACGCGAAGGGCCAGGTCGTGAACGTTCGGGGGGAAGTCATTCCGGGACTTTACGGAGCAGGCAATGCCATCGCCAGCCCCACGGGAATCGGGTACTACAGCGGCGGCGGGACAATCGCGCCTGCCATGACCTGGGGGTACATCTGCGGCATTAACGCCGCCCGGGAAATGCGGAGGAACTGACATGGACGGACGCCGGTGGGACCAGGAGGCAGACGTGGTGGTAATCGGCTCCGGCGGCGCCGGCCTCACCGCCGCCATCCTGGCGCATGACAACGGCGCCCGCGTAGTGGTGCTGGAGCGGTCGGACCTGATTGGCGGTACAACAGCGGTCTCCGGGGGAGGCGCCTGGATCCCACTGAATCACAAGATGCAAGACCTGGAAACGTCCGATTCGCGGGAGGAGGCCCTGACCTACTGCAAGAGGTTGACGGCCGGCCGCGCCCCGGACGAGCTTGTTGAGACGTTTGTGGACACCGGTCACCGGATGATCCGGTACCTGGAAGTGAACACTCCCCTGAGGTTCAGGGCCAGCACGATACCCGACTACCAGTCAGAGATGGCGGGCGCGAAGCCCGGCGGCCGGAGCCTGGACCCGGAGATGTTCCACGTTGCGGAACTCGGCGAATGGGCGGAGAAGCTGCGGCCCTCTCCGCTGATGTTTGTACCCCTGACCATGGATGAGGCACTGAAGTCGATCGGGTCGCCCGGATCGCTGCAAATGACTGAGATTGTGGGACGCATGAAGGCAGGGCTGGTGGGCTCCGGCAGGGCGCTTGTTGGACGGCTGCTCAAGGGCTGCCTGGACCGCGGCATCAGCATCCTGACCGGCACCCGAGCCCGTCAGCTCGTGGCTGAGGACGGGCGTGTGCTGGGCGTGCGCGCCGATCGGGAGGGCGGCGAGACTCGGGTGGGTGCGCGCGGCGGAGTGGTGCTGGCGTGCGGAGGCTTCGAATGGAACCAGGCGCTCTGGGCACGCTTTCAACCCGCCGCGATCACTCATCATTGCAGCCCGCCTGACAACGAAGGCGATGCTTTGATCATGGCAGCGGAGCTGGGCGCCGACCTGGGGAATATGAGCGAAGCCTGGCTGTACCCAGGGGCCATCGTCCCCGGCGAAGAGCACGATGGTCTGCCGGTCAGCCGCTGGGTGATGGGCGAAAGGACACTGCCGCACGCAATCCTCGTTAACCGGCGAGGCGAGCGTTTCGTTAATGAGGGTTCGAACTACAACGACATGAGCCGGGCGCTCCTTGTGATTGACCCGAACTCGCTAGAGGCCCGGAACATGCCGTGCTGGTGCATCATGGACAACCAGTACCGGCAGCGCTATCCCATCCTGACCGTGATGCCAACGGACCCGGACCCCGAGTGGCTGGTCAGCACCGAGTCCCTGGAAGCGCTGGCTGCAAAGGTTGGCATCAATCCGTCCGGGTTGACGGCGGCGGTGAGCCGCTTCAACGGATTCGCGCGCCAAGAAAAGGACGCAGACTTCGGCAGAGGCGAGTCACGCTACGAGCATTGGATGGGGGACCCGAATGCTCCCCATCCGAACCTGGGGACGCTGGAGAAGCCCCCGTTTTATGCGCTGCCGATCCACCTGGCGGCCGCGGGAACCAAGGGTGGGCCGCGAACGGACAAAAACGGCCGTGTGCTAAACGTCCGGGGGGAAGTGATCGGCGGCCTGTACGCGGCCGGCAACGCCATGGCCGGTGTTTCTGGGCCCGGCTACTACGGTGGCGGCGGCACCATCGGCCTGGGAATGACCTGGGGGTATATCTGCGGGATAAACGCGGCGGTAGAGGCAAAGAACGCCTCGTAGGTGTGGGGAGTACGCCGATGCCGGAAGTAACATACGCGACCACTATGAAGGCCCCCAGGGCCGACGTATGGGAGTTTGTCCACGACATGAACAACTGGGCGCCATTCACGCGGGGATACCAGAGTCACGAGGTCATTAACGACCGCGAGTCGGTGTGGACGGTGAAAGGGGATCTCGGTCCCATATCTCGCGTCACGAAGTTCCACGTCACCATCACGGAATGGATTGAAGGCGAGAAAGTCTCGTTCACCGTGCGTGGCATTAACGAGCCGATCAATGGGCGCGGGGCCATTACGATTGCCGACGGTGAGGCGGCCAGTACGCTGATTCATGGGAACGCGACGATTGAGATGGGCGGGACGCTGGGTCCCGTCGTGAACGAGTTGATCGTGCCATTCGTCGAGGAGGGGGCGGACGAACTGGTGACGAAGATAGTGATAGCGGTCACGGGGGACGAAACGGTCGTCGTGCGCCGGCGCAACCCTTTGATCCTTATGCTGGCCGGTGTCTGGCGCTTGATTCGCGCCGGCGTGAAGGGGCTCTTCGGGTTGATATCGCGGCGCCGGGACGGCACGCAGCCATGAAACCAGCGTCGTTCGAATACCACGACCCGGAGACCGTCGGGGAGGTAGTCAGAATCCTGGCGCAATATGAAGGCGAGGCCAAGATTATAGCCGGTGGTCAGAGTCTAATGCCCCTTCTCAATATGCGGCTGGCGAGACCGCAGGCCCTCGTCGACCTGCGGCGGGTTCCGGGCCTGGACTACCTCCGCCGCGAAAACGGCGGGCTGGCGATCGGCTCCCTCACACGCCAGCGGGATGTCGAACGGTCTGCCGACGTGGCGGAGCTCCAGCCGCTCCTGCATGCGGCGACGAGGTTCATCGCCCACCCGCAAATCCGCAACCGCGGGACTGTCGGCGGGTCGCTGGCACATGCGGACCCGGCAGCTGAGCTGCCTGCGGTGGCGGTGGCGCTTGATGCGACTTTCGCGATAACAGGACCCGAAGGCGATAGGACGGTCCCCGCGGGCGATTTCTTCGTGTCCTTCCTGACCACCTCGCTAGGTTCGGGGGAGGTCCTGACGGAAGTCCGGTTTCCCGGCCTGCGTCGCGGAACAGGCTGGTCGTTCCAGGAAGTCGCGCGCCGGCACGGAGATTTCGCCCTTGTCGGAGTTGCCGTGACGCTGGCCCTCGAGTCAGGCAAATTCCATGGCGCGCGCATCGTACTCTTCGGCGTTGGTGGCACGCCGGTACGAGCCCCTCGCGCCGAACAGGAGCTGGAAGGGAATTTGCCGTCGGATCTCCTGCTGCGAAGCGCAGCGATGTCAGCTGCCGAGGAGATTGGCGAGCCCGTCGCGGACATTCATGCATCGGCTGAATACCGCCGTCATGTTGCCGGCGTGCTGACTCGGCGCGCACTGGCAGAGGCGGCGAGCAGGGCTGGGACGAGCACCGAGGAGGCGTAGCGCGTGGTCAACAAACGGACGATCCACCTGAAGGTCAACGACCTGCCTTACGAGGCATTGGTCGAGCCGCGATTGACGCTCGTTGACCTTCTCCGTGGCGAACTGGGCCTGGGTGGGGTGCACGTTGGCTGCGAGCACGGCGTCTGTGGCGCCTGCACTGTCCTCATCGACGGGCGCGCCGCGCGCTCCTGCATCATGCTGGCCGTACAGGCCGACGGGGCGAACCTGCAGACTGTGGAGGGCTTGCGCGGCGAGGGTGGCCTCCATCCCATCCAGGAAGCGTTCATGTTGGCCCATGGCCTCCAATGCGGATTCTGCACTCCCGGGTTCCTCATGTCTGCTCTTGAGCTTCTTGGTGAAAACCCAGATCCGTCCGACGAGGAGATTACTGAGACACTCGGGGGAAATATCTGCCGGTGCACGGGCTACCAGAGCATTATCGACGCTGTGCGACTCGCCGCAAGCAAGATGATGGCTTCGAGTGGCAAGATGGACGGAATGCAACGATGAGCGTCAACATCCCGAATAAACTCAGCGGATTGCCTGTCAGTGAGCCAAAGTGGATCGGCCGCTCCGTCGACAGGGTTGAAGACCCCCTGCTGCTGACCGGACGAGCCGAGTTCATCGACAACCTGATGCTGCCGGGGATGCTGCATTGCGCCATTTTGCGCAGTCCGTACGCTCACGCGCGGATCAGGGGTGTCGACGTCAGCGCGGCGGCCGAACTTCCTGGGGTAGCCGCCATCGTCACCGGCGAGGACGCTCGGAGATGGTTGCGTCCCATGGGGACAGTGCCCGAAGGATGGGGGTCACACAGCATAGCGACTGACAAGGTGCGTTTTGTCGGAGAACCTGTGGCCGCCGTCGCCGGGACAAGCCGTTACATTGCCGAGGATGCGCTGGAGTTGATTTCGGTGGACTACGAGCCGCTTCCGCCGGTAGTCGACCCTGAAGCGGCAATGGAACCCGGCGCGCCGCTGATATTCGAGGAGCATGGCACGAACGTCATGCTCCAACGGTTGTTCACATGGGGCGCGGTGGATGAGGCCTTCCGGGGAGCCGACCACGTGTTCACCGAGCGGTTCCGCTGGCATCGTGTGGGCGCAAACCCGCTGGAGACTTTTGGTGTCGTGAGCCAGTGGGATCCACTGGAGTCGACCCTTACGTGTCATGGCAGCTTCCAGGCACCCTCAATGATTGCCCTGGGAGCCGCGGTGAGGCTGGGCCTGTCTCCCAGCAAGGTCCGTGTCATACCGCACCCGCACGGCGGCAGCTTCGGCGGCAAGGGTGGCGGCCGGGGGACGGATATCACCGCCATGCTCTCTCGAAAGTCGGGTGGCCGGCCGGTGAAATGGATTGAGGACCGCATAGAGTACCTGATCGGCGGTGGCAGCCAGGCGTGGGACCGGCGTTACGAGGCGTCGCTCGCGGTCAAGAACGACGGGAGGGTAACGGCTCTTCGGATCAAGCTCCTGGACGACCTTGGCGCCACGGCGGAAGGATACGCCGCCATCTCGGCCGCCAAGCCCCTCGCCGCCTTCACCGGCTGCTACGCGATCCCGGCGGCCCAGTACGACTTGACGATAGTGGCTACGAACAAGCTGCCGGGTAGCCCTTACCGCGGCATGGGCCCACCGCCGCACAACTTCGTACTGGAGCAGATGATGGATCTGGCGGCGCAAGGGCTCGGAATGGACCCGGGAGAGTTTCGGCGCAAGAACTACATCCCTTCCGATGCGTTCCCCTACACGATCCCCAGCGGGAACGAGTACGACAGTGGGAACTACGAGGCGGCGCTGGACACGGCCCTCGAGCTTTCGGGATACGAGCAGTTGCGGCGCGATCAGGAAGAGGCGCGCGCGGCTGGGCGCCTGGTGGGCATCGGCCTGGTCAACTCCATCGAGCCCGGTGTCTTCAACAACAACATCTACAACCTGATGGGCAACGCCGGGGGGACTGCGGTGCCCGAGGGAATAAGCATCAGCTTCGATCTGTTTGGAAAGGTGCTGGCCCGCGTCGGATTCGCTCTCGAGGGTCAGGGCCAGTACACGTTTGTGGCGCAGCTCCTTGCGGACTACTTTGGCCTGACACCCGGGGATGTTCGGGTGGTCTGCGAGGACACGCTTTCATCGCCGACTCATTTTGGTCCGGGCGGAAGCCGAATGGCGGTGGTCCTCACGGGCGCCGTGCTTGGTGCGGCGGATCTGCTGCGGCAAAGGCTGGTGAAGGTAGCGGCAGGCCTCCTACGAGCCGGCGATCCGGACCGGGTGGAGATGATGGACGGCGTCTTGCGCCTGAAGGCGAACCACGAGGTCCAGATGCCGCTCCGGCAGGTCATCGGCACGATCCTCACCCGGTCGGACCTGTTGCCTCCGGGGGTCGAGCCGAGCGTGGAAGCGACCTACGTATGGACCGCGCCTGATCGCGGTCTGCCAGACGAGCAGGGCCGCGCCAAGAGCTACCTGACGGCGGCCAACGCCTGCCACGTTGTGGTTGTAGAGATCGACCCGGATACGGGAATGGTGACGATCCTGAAATACTTCGTAACCGACGACTGCGGGACGCGGTTGAACCCGGCGGTGGTGGAAGGGATGACCCAGGGCGGTATCGCGCAGGGCGTCGGCGCGGCGCTCCTGGAGGAGTATGTCTACGACGAGTCCGGGCAAATCCTCACCTCAACGTTCATGGACTACCTGATCCCGACCATCCACGAGGTGCCGATGTCTGAAAAGGCCGTGATCGTTACACCATCGCCGTTCACGCCACTGGGCATCAAGGGGATGGGCGAAGGGGCGATGAACACAAC
>DASSZB010000392.1:0-2305 GCA_035702935.1 Dehalococcoidia bacterium | reverse complement strand
GATTAAGGAGGGGTTGATCGTTGAGGAGTTGATGGGCGCCGGCCAAGGGAACGTGATGGGCGGCGATTTCTCCGGGAATGTCCTGCTTGGGTATAAAATAGAGAACGGCGAGATCACGGGCCGCGTCAAGGACACGATCGTCGCCGGCAACGTCCACGAGGCGCTGCGGCGCGTGGTGTCCTTCGGCTCGGAAGGGCGCTGGGTAGGCGGCACGGTGTTCGCGCCGCCGATTTGGTTCGAGAGTCTGGCGGTATCCGCAGGCTCCTGAACAGCTGGAATGGAAAAGCATGGACCTGTCTGACTATTTGCGCGAGCTTGCCGATGGTTCGGTTCGGCTGCAGGTGTCGCATCTCCCCCGGCTCTCGGGACTGGGATCCGATGGCCGGCGTGAGTTTGCCGAGGCCTGGCCCGGCATTGACGTGCGCAGACGACGCCGAATCGTGCAGGAGCTTGTGGAGCTCGCGGAGGATAACGTCGAGCTCGATTTTGACACTGTCTTCACCAGCGGCCTGGCCGACGACGACCGGGATGTACGGCTGGAGTCCATCCGGGGACTGTGGGAGCACGAGGGCACCGACATCATCGAACCCCTGCTCGGCATCCTGGCGGATGACGAGGATGCGGGCGTCCGGGCGGAGGCGGCGCTGGCCCTGGGCCGGTTCGTCGTGCTGGCCGCCGAGGGCAAGCTGCGGGACCGCTACTCCCAGCCGATTGAAGAGGGGCTGCGGCGCACGATCCGCGATGCCGGTGAAGTACAGGAGGTGCGCGCACGGGCCCTGGAAGCGGCGGGTGCCTTCGACGGCGCCTGGGTGCGGCAGGCGATCGGCGAGGCGTACGAGAGCGACGTCCTGCGCCTGAAGGTCAGCGCGGTGCACGCCATGGGCCGCACCTGCGAGGACCGCTGGCTCCCCCTGCTGATCAAGGAGCTGGGGAGCGACGAGGCGGAAGTGCGCTACGAGGCTGCGCTCTCCTGTGGCGAGCTGGCGGACGAGCGGGCTATCCCGCACCTGATCAAGCTAATCGTGGACCCTGACGAGGAAGTGAAGGAGGCCGCCATCCACGCCCTTGGCGAGATCGGCGGCCGGCAGGCACGAGAGGCGCTTCTGGTCCTCCTGGACAGCGAGTCGGACGCGGTGCGGGATGCGGCGACGGAAGCGCTGGCGCAGTTGGATTTCGAAGAAGATCCCCTGTCTTTCAAGTTCAGGTTCTGAGCGCTGTGGCCGCGGGGGGAAAACGCTCACCGGTAGAGACCGCCGTTTCAGCGGGGGGTGTCGTTTTTCGGCGTACGGATCTCGGCATCGAGGTGGTCATCTGCGGGCGTGACTCCGATGGGGTCTGGGGTTTGCCCAAGGGCACACCGGACGCGGGCGAGACGCTGGAGCAAACGTCGGAGCGAGAGGTGACGGAGGAGACGGGCCTGCGTGTCAAGATCGTGGACAAAGTCGGTGTGGTGGAATACTGGTTCGCGCGGGAGGGTGTGCGCTACCACAAATGGGTGCACCACTTTTTGCTGGAGGCGGTCGGCGGAAACACCTCGGAGCACGACCACGAGTATGATAGGGTGGAGTGGCGGCCCATCGGGATCGCCGTCAGGACGCTCAGCTTCAAGAACGAGGTCGATATCGTGAAGAAGGCGCGGCAGATGATTGAGGCGCGGGGATGAAGATCCCGCACGACGACGTCGTGGCCCGCGGCCGGAAGACGGTCGTCCGCCGCAAGCGCCTGGCCGACGCAGCGGACGAGTACCGCTGGCGGAGCGACCCGGAGCTGGCCAAGTTCGACGCTTCGAGGCCGGTTTCGACCCCGTTCGACGCTTACCAGCGGAACTGGTCGTTCGACTACCGGTTCACGGACATGGCCGGGCGGTCGTTCGCCGTCGAAGACGAGAACGGGCGGCACATTGGCAACGTGATGTACTACAACCTGGACCCGGCGCGGGGCGAGGCCGAGATCGGCATCAGCATCGGCGAGCGGGAGTACTGGTCGCAGGGGTACGGGACGGACGCCCTGAGCGCGCTGGCCGGCGTGCTGATGGAAGAGGGAATCGTGAACCGGCTATACCTGCACACACTGGACTGGAATGGACGGGCGCAGCGCGCATTCGCCAAGGCGGGATTCAACGTCTGCGGGACGTCGTGGAGGGACAGCCACACGTTCATCATCATGGAGCGCCTGCGGGGCCAGCCGGCACTGCGCGAGGCGCCGCGCGAAGCGGTGGCATAGGCGCACGCCGGGCTCCCGGGGCGGGAGTGACCGGCCACACCGCGAATCGATGCTTGAGCCGCCTCCGCTTGGTGGGGAGTCA
>DASSZB010000337.1:0-6013 GCA_035702935.1 Dehalococcoidia bacterium | reverse complement strand
AGCGGAAACCGCCCGGGTGATGCGAAGAAACGGCGTCCCGGACCTGCCGGGACGGCTGGTAGGCGTCAAGGTCTACGCACGCTGGTTGGGCGGCGGGTATGGCCTCGCCACTCGCGAGAGCGAGGAAGCTCTGCAACTGATGGCGTCCGAAGAAGGGGTAACACTGGAGCCCACCTATACGGCCAAGACGGTGGCCGGGTTGCTCAGCATGTGCGCCGGCGGAGACCTGCGAGGGCCGGTCCTCTACTGGCACACCTACGACGCCAGACTGGCCGGGGAGGCTGATTTTGGCCCGGCGGACTATGCGGCGCTGCCGCGGGAGCTTCGACGATTTTGTCCATCGGCCTGAAGGGTGGGGGAAAGCCCCACAGGTGGATGGGTAGACTGCCGGATAGTTTTTCGGGGTCCACAAAGAGATATTGGAAAGTGAAACAGACTATCCAGTACGGACCGGGAGGATCCTATGGCCTCATACCTTGAGCTGAACAAGGAAATCACGCCCGAAGAAACCAGCATCAAGGATCAGATCCACCGTTTCGGACTGGAGGTCCTGCGGCCCGTCGCCTCCGAACTCGACAAGATGTCCCCGGAGGATGTGATCGCCGAGGGCTCGCCGCTGTGGGGCGTTTTCAAGCAGGCGTATTCGCTCGGTTACCACGCCCGCGGGCTCCCCGAGGCGCTCGGGGGCGTTAAACTGTCGCCCCTGGCCAGTCACGTGTATGCGGAGGAGATGGGCTGGGCCAGCTCGGACTTCGCGATCGCGCTGGGAGTGGCGCCGTTCCCGTTCAACATGGCGGCGATGGGCGGCAACCCTGACATCATCGAGAACATCATCAAGCCGTTCGCCGCGGACACGGAAGCGCGCTACATCGGCTGCTGGGCGATCACTGAGCCACAGCACGGCTCCGACACACTTCACGTCGGGCAGGATGCTTTCAAGAAGCCGGAGACGGCGTTCGAGTTGCAGGCCACGTTGGACGGCGACGAATGGGTGATCAGCGGGCAGAAGTCCGCCTGGGTGTCGAACGGCACAATCGCCACGCATGCCCTGGCCTTCCTCGGTGTCGACAAGGCGCGGGGCGCCTCCGGTGGCGCGGTGGCCATCATCCCCCTGGACCGGCCGGGCGTGACCAAGGGCAAGCCCCTGGACAAGCTCGGGCAGCGGGCCCTCAACCAGGGCGAGATCTTCTTCGACAGCGTGCGCATACCGAAGCACTACATGCTGGTGCCGACGGAAGCCTACCCTTTCATCATCGAGTCCGTACTGGCCGGCGCTAACGCCGGCATGGGTGCAATCTTCACGGGCACGGCCCGGGCGGCGTTCGAGGAAGGGCTCAACTACGCACGACAGCGGGTGCAAGGCGGCAAGGCGATAACCGAGCACCAGGCCGTGCAGCTAAAGATCATGGACATGTTCATCAAGGTCGAGGCGGCGAGGCAGCTCTCCCGCGCCGCCATGGCCTATAACTCGCAAACGGTACCACCGGCAGTTCAGTACTCGATCGCTTCGAAGGTGTTCTGTACACGCGCCGCCTTTGAAGTGTCGAGCGATGCCATCCAGCTGCATGGCGGCATTGGCCTGGCGAAGGAGATGCTGGTGGAGAAGCTATTCCGCGACGCCCGCGCCTCGATGATCGAGGATGGGACGAACGAGGTGCTGTCGTTGGCGGGGTCAAGGCGTGTTATCGACAGTTATTAGCAGGAAGGAGACGAAATGCTATCCGTATCCCGGCTATTAAACGGATCAGCAACGTCAGCGGATGCACTGCGGTACGGCCGAATGACGGCCGGAATGCCGGCGCATCTGTTGCACTTTTCCAAGGACAAGAAACCGGTCGTTGTCTGGAATACCACGCAGCGCTGCAACCTGCATTGCATCCACTGCTACGCCAGCGCCCAGGACAAGGAGTTCGAGGGAGAGCTAACCACCGAGGAAGGCTTCGCTCTGCTCGATGACCTGGCGGCGTTCGGCGCGCCCACTGTCCTCTTTTCCGGCGGCGAGCCGCTGATCCGGCCTGACATCTTCGAGCTCGCCGCGCACGCCGCCAAGCGCGGCCTGCGGGCGGTCCTCTCTACCAACGGCACGCTCATCGATGATGCAGTCGCGGCCAAGATCGAAGAAGCAGGCTTCACCTATGTCGGAATCAGCTTCGACGGCATCGGGCAGGCGCATGACAGGATTCGCGGCCAGAAGGGCGCCTACGACGCCTCGCTGGCGGGCCTTAAGCGGTGCCGCGACCGGGGTATCCGCACCGGATTGCGCTACACGATCCACGCCAAGAATATCGACCAACTCCCCGCTGTCTTTGACATGCTGGAGGAGGAAGGCATCCCGCGTGCCTGCTTCTACCACCTGGCCTATGCCGGGCGAGGGGAGAAGATCCAGAAGTTTGACCTGACGCCTGAGCAGACGCGCTGGGCTGTCAACTACGTCTTCGACCGCGCCGAGGACTTCCACGCCCGCGGCGTGGAAAAGGAGATACTGACCGTCGACAACCACGCGGACAACGTGCTCCTCTACCTGCGTGTGAAAGAGCGCGAGCCCGAGCGGGCGGCGGAGATACTGCGGATGCTGGAGTGGAACGGCGGCAACCAGTCCGGAATCGCCATCGGTTGCGTCGACCCCACCGGCAATGTCCATGTTGACCAGTTCTCCTGGGGGTACAGCCTGGGCAACGTGCGGCAGCGTCCCTTCAGCGAGATCTGGGAGGACACATCGGACGAGCGCCTGGCGATCCTGCGAAACCGCAAGGCCGGCCTCGTGGGCCGGTGCCCATCGTGCAAGTTTTTCGGAATTTGCAACGGGAACCTGCGGGCCCGAGCCGAGAGCTACTTCGGCGAGTTCACGGCGCCGGACCCGGCCTGCTACTTCACGGACGAGGAGATCGGCATCAAACCGGGGACTCCGGAAGCCGCGGCAGCGGCTAAGTGGCCTGTGCCGGTGCAGATGGCGGAGGTGGCGGGATGAGCGCGCCGGGACTGAGCCCTCAAGCGAAGGCGATGCGCGAGCGGACAGACGCCCGCTTCGGCGGGGCCGATTTCAGCCAGTCGCCGTTCACGCTGGCCTGGGAAGTCACCCGGGCCTGCGCCCTCTCATGTCTGCACTGCCGCGCCGTGGCCCAGCCGAAGGCGGACCCGCGAGAACTCAACCACGAAGAGGCCATCCGGGTAATCGATCAGATACGCGAGGTGGGCGACCCGATCCTGGTGGTCACGGGCGGCGACCCGCTCATGCGCCGGGATGTGTTTGACCTGCTGTCGTACGCCGTGAGCCTGGGGCTGAGGACTTCCCTGACTCCGAGCGCGACGGCCCTGGCGAACGCCAAGAACCTGGCAAAGGTCCGCGATACCGGCGTCCTCCGGTTGGCGGTGAGCCTGGACGGGCCGACGGCGGAGTCGCACGACGCGTTCCGCGGCTTTCGCGGGACGTTCGACCGCACCATGGGAATCATGCGTGACGCCAAGGAAGTAGGACTGGCGCTGCAGATCAACACGACCGTCAGCCGCTACAACTTCCCGGTGCTGGACCAGATGGTGGACATCGTGGCCAACGCCGGCGCCGTGCAGTGGAGCGTGTTCTTCCTGGTCCCCACGGGCCGCGGCAAGATGGACGACATGGTCACACCGGAGCAGCACGAGCAGGTGTTCAACTGGCTCTACGACCTCTCCCGGACAGCGCCGTTCGACGTTAAGAGCACGGCCGCGCCCGCCTACCGTCGGGTTGCTATCCAGCGCGCGCAAGCTGCAAGCGAGGGCCAGGACCAGCGTCCCGTTGCGGGAGCAGGCTTCCGCTTCGCGGACGGCCTGAACCGACCGGCAATGGGCGTCAACGACGGCAACGGCTTCGCCTTCATATCGCACATCGGAGAGGTATGTCCGTCCGGGTTCCTGCCCATCGTTGCGGGGAACGTGCGCGAGCAGTCGTTTGCGGAGATTTACCGCAACTCGCCGCTGTTCAAGGAGTTGCGGGACCAGGCGAGGTTGAAGGGCAAGTGCGGCGTCTGCGAGTTCGGCTCTGTCTGTGGCGGCAGCCGGGCCCGCGCCTACGCCGTCACGGGAGACTACATGGAGACCGATCCGTCGTGCGCGTACGTACCGGCGGGGGTGGTGGCAGCGTAGGGAAAGGCCCTACAACAAAAGTCGCCGCGTGCCTGACAGACATCCCCGCCGGTCAGCGGGTACGTTGAATCAGTAAATACACGCAGTTCACCCAGGAGGCGGGCATGTTCTCAGCAAGCATCAACTTGGAAGGGCTCCAGGCCCTCACCAAGAGCAAGGACCCGGTGTGCGGCATGGAGGTCCAGGCGAGCACCGCCGCGGCTTCCCTGATTCACGAGGGGAAGACCTTCTACTTCTGCGCACAGGCGTGTAAGGAGGCTTTCGAAAAGGACCCGGCTAAGTACACCGTTAACGCATAGACCACATCACGCCGGATTGTCCACTCCCCCCTGTTAACAGCAGGGGGGAGTGGCGTATTATGCAGCCAGCAAGCCCCAAGAATTCGCCTTCGAGGTCTGGTATGACAACGGAACCCAGGACATCACAGGAAGACCTGCTCAACGCCTTCGCCACTTACGTCTCTCCCCAGAAGGTAGAGATGTACAAGCTTGTCGGCTGGGACTTCATCCCCGGCCGCCGCGAGGGCATTCGCATCTGGGACTGGGATGGCAACCGGTCCTGGATCGACTGCCGAACCGCGGGAGGCGTGTTCAACCTGGGACACCGGCCCCCCGTAATCATCGACGCTCTCAAGCGCGGGCTCGAGGAGACCGACGAGGGCGACCACATGCTGGCGAGTGGCTACCGCGCGCGGTTGGCCAAGAAACTGGCCGAGTTGACGCCGGGCGACCTCCAGTACACCACTTTCGGCTGCAGCGGCGGCGAGGCGATAGACTTCGCCCTCAAGCTGGCGCGCGGTTACACCAAGAAGACGGGCGTCATCTCCGCCGTGAAGGGCTACCACGGCCACACCGGCTTCGCGCTGGCAGCCACGGACGACTACGGGGACCGGTATGGCCCCCTGACGCCTGGCTTCCGCAAGGTGCCCCATGGGGATTTCGACGCGCTGGCAGCATCGGTAGACGACGACACCGCGGCGATCATCATGGAGACGATCCCGGCCACCGCGGGCTTCAATGTGCCGCCCGACGATTGGTACCCCCGGATCCGGAAGCTCTGCGACGAGAAGGGGATCATCATGATCCTGGACGAGGTGCAGGCCGGGCTAGGGCGCACGGGGCGTCTCTGGGCGTACGAGGAATGGAATGTGGTGCCCGATATCATGGTCCTGGGCAAGGGGATGAGCGCAGCCCTCTATCCGCTGTCCGCCGCCATCTACCGCAAGCACCTCCAATCTTTCTTCGACGCCGACGCCTTCGCTCACCTGTCCAGCGGCGGCGGCGCCGACCTCGGATGCATCACGGGCCTGGCCATGCTGGAGACGATCACCGCGCCCGGATTCCTGGAGCACGTCCGCGAAATGGGCGACCTCTTCGCCGCCGGCCTGGCCGGCCTCAAGGAGAAGTATCCCGCGGTGCTCAAGGGTTGGAACCAGCGCGGGCTGATGATGGGCGTGATCTTCGCCTCGGAGGACTGCGGGCCGCGGATGAGCCGGGCCCTGGCCAAGCGCGGTGTCATCGCCGTGTTCTCGGGATTCAACCGGCACATCCTCCAGCTCATGCCGCCTCTGATCATCCAGCCGCACGAGATCAACGAGGTGCTGGACGCGCTCGACGGCGCTATCGCCGAGGTCGGCGAAGACCTGCGGCTGACGTAGCGGCCGGGGCCGGTATGGACCTGGCTGCCCTGGAGCAGAGCGTCGATCCTCGACGCACGCTTTCCGCTCTCGGATATACGGAGATCTCCGAGCCCGTGCGCATCACGGGCGGCTGGGAGACGCTGATCTGGCGCTTCCAGACCCCGGACGGCGGGGACCACTCCCTGCGCGTGTACTTCGTGCCAGGCAGTCACGAGCTGGCGCGTTGCGAGATGATAGCCCTGGGCGCCTGCGAGG
>DASSZB010000321.1:0-2602 GCA_035702935.1 Dehalococcoidia bacterium | reverse complement strand
CGGCTGGACCGCAGGCCGTCGGGGTACGGCCGCTTCGTGGACAAATTCGAGAAGCGCGGTCGAAAGTACTTCACGTTCGAGACTCGCTGGCGGGACGAGACGGGTCTGATCCTGGGGAAGTCGCGGGTGACGATGGCATTCCCCGCCCCGCCGCCCCCTGGGGAAGAAGGAAGCAGGAAGAAGGAAGATGAGGGTCCGGGCCGTGCCGGTGAGTTCACAGGGATCACGCGGACGGTGACGCAGGGGAAGATGACGGCGTATTCGGAGGACTCGGCGAACGCCGCGCGGGGGAAGTCGATCCACGTGCACCCGGAGGTGGCAAAGGCGGCTGGGTTCCCTGCCACAGTCGCGCAGGGGCTGATGGCCGCGGACTACATGTCGGAGCTGATGGAGGGCGCGCTGGGCAAGGAATGGTACGCTGACGCCGGCCTCTCCGTGGCCTTTCTGCGCCCAATCCTGGCCGGTGATGCACTGCGAGCGAACGGCCGCCTGAAGGAGCGCTTTCTCGAAGGCGCCGTCGAGCGCCTCGTGTACGACCTCTGGGCGGAGAATGGGCGCGGCGAGCTGGTGGCGGCGGCCACGGCGACGGCGCTGGCGATCCCGGGCCAGAAATAGACCGTCGGGAATAACCCCACATCGTTCGCAGGACAACGCCTGACAGACACGCTCGCAGGCTGGTCCTAGAATAGCGGCGTTAACAGGAGGTGAGTGCCATGTTAACGGTTAACCTCCGCATCGGGATCGCGGAAATTGCCCTGGCGATCAGCCTTGTCCTCGTCGCTGCCCTGATGGCCCTGTTCGTTATCGAGTGGCCCGTCGGGCTGATTCCCGCGGCATCGTACGCGGTCGCCACGGTGGGCACCTATGCCGGCTACCGCGTTCATAGCCGGGAGCAAGTCGACGCCTCGCGCCTGGCCGAGCTGGAGGGCGAGTCCGTCAAGTTCCGGGTCGTGCACACGATGGGCACCTGTCCTCTCGGGCACAGCACAGGCGACGTCATCGCCGTCAACGCGTCCGGCTCGGTTGAGCCGGTCGTCTGCCCGGAAGCCGAAGCGATGCTCCAGATGGCGGCTCGCGACGGCCATGTCGCGCGCTGGTGCTGCCCGATCTACGACCACATGCTCATCTTCCGAAAGGAAGCGGTCGCGGCCTAGGTCTCTTCACTCGCGTTTACTTGATTATTCCGTCTGTATTTTCATACAATAGCGTATGTCCGTTTCTCGCCGTGCCCTCTTGAAACGGCGCGCCGAACGCGTAAAACTAGACCCCGGCTACACGAAGAAGAAGGAAGGAGCTCCGCATGGCTGATTACGCCAGGCCCGACTCGCTCGTCTCCACCCAATGGGTGGCCGACAATTTGAACAACCCGAAGGTGCGGCGTATTGAGGTGGACGTGGACACGGCGGCCTACGAGACCGGCCATATCCCCGGCGCCGTCGGCTGGAACTGGAAGCACGACCTAGAGACGGACATCATGCGCAACATCGCCGACAAGTCCGGGGTGGAAAAGCTACTCTCGGAGGCGGGTGTGGACAAGGACACAACCGTCGTGACCTACGGCGACAACGCCAACTGGTTCGCCGCCTACGCGCTCTGGGTGCTGAAATACTACGGCTTTGACAACGTGAAGCTGATGAACGGCGGCCGCAAGAAGTGGATCGACGAAGGCCGCGACATTACAGGCGACGTCCCCAGTTACGCCAGGACCAGCGTCAGCGTGCGCGGTCCGCAGGACGACATCCGGGCGCTGCGGAACGAAGTCTTCGACCAGTTGGAGAAGGTGAAGAAGGGCAAGGGCTCCCTCGTGGACGTGCGTTCGCCCAAGGAGTTCTCGGGCGAGCTGCTGGCGCCGGAGAACCTGCCGCAGGAAGGCTCGCAGCGGGGCGGGCACATCCCGGGCGCGCTCAACATCGGCTGGGGACAGGCCGTCAACGAGGACGGCACTTTCAAGTCGGCCGACGAACTGAGCCAGATCTACGGGGGCCAAGGCGTGACGCCGGACAAGGACGTCATCGCCTACTGCCGCATCGGCGAGCGCTCAGCGCACACGTGGTTCGTGCTCACGCACCTGCTGGGCTACAAGAACGTCAAGAACTACGACGGCTCCTGGACCGAGTGGGGTTCGCTGGTGGGGGCGCCGATCGAAAAGTAGGGCGGCGGCGAGGCCTGTCCCAGGATCAGAAGGTCGGGGCAAGCCCCGCCCTTGGCCGAACCCGTATCCTCCCGCTCATCCTGAGGTATCGAAGGAATGTGCGGACATGGGCGCCAGGCGTACAAGGGTAGGGTTGCGGCCGCCGGAGAAAGGGTCCCGCCTCCACATCACGCGGGAACCGTTTGGCGGCGGCGGGTGTAGTATTCGCGGAGGTGGATAATGATGCGAACACTAACAACCGCCATGGCAATCCTGGCCGCGGCCGTCGCTCTGTTCGGCTCCGTGCTTATCTCCGAGGCGAAAGGGCCGTTTCGCGCTGAGGTCTCGGGCGGCGACCTGACTGAGCCGGTGACGATCGACGGGCCACTGGACGGGGTGGTCGTGTTCCAGAACGACGCTTTCCCGGTGAAGCCGCCGGTTTCGACGGACCTTGCCTACACCATAAAGTTG
>DASSZB010000300.1:0-2999 GCA_035702935.1 Dehalococcoidia bacterium | reverse complement strand
GATCGTGAGGGCGGAGCGGGCGAGTTCCAGGTCTCCGGTGGCGTTCCAGTAGAACTCGAAGACAATGAGGGCAACGGTGGCGATGGCCAGGGCGGCAGGGACGACAAACTGGGCGCTGGAAAGGATAATTGTGCGGCCGGTGCGGGCGGGGCGGGCCCAGACGGCGAGCCCGAGCGTGGGTATGCCGACGGTCATCAGGGCTATGAGAGCGGTGTGCCGGGGCGTAACAGGGAATGGATCGTTGAGCAGGGAGACGAAAAGGAGCACGAGGGTCAGAGATAGGGTGCGAGTCAGGAAGAGCCTGAAGATGCCGTCCATTCCTTTGCGGACCCGCTGGCCTTCGCGGAAGGCGGCGGGGAGCTTCGAAAACTCGTCCCGGAGCAGGACGAGGTCAGCGATGCTGCGGGTGATGCCGCTGCCGCTGCGGACAGCGACGGCAACGTGCGCGGTCTTCATGGCGGGGACGTCGTTAACGCCGTCGCCGATCATGGCCACGTAGTTGCCACCCGATTTGAGGGCGTGAATGAGGGCCTGCTTGGTGTGCGGCGCCACGCGGCCGAAGATAGTCGATCGCCGTGCGGCCGCCTGGAGTTGCCTATCGTTTAGTCCTTCGAGGTCGGGGCCGGCGACGGGCTCGCCCTCGAAGGCGATGCCCGCCTGGATGGCCAGGGCCGCCACTGTCTCCGGGTGGTCGCCGGATATGATCTTGAGGCCGATGCCTGCGGCCGTTAGTTCGGCCACGGCCCGGGCGGCGTCGGGCCTGGTCTCATCGCGAAGGACGACGAGCCCCAGCGGTGCGAGGGTTGCCGGAAGCTGAGGTTCGGCCTCGGCGGACTCAGGGATGGCGTGCGTGTCCGGGGCGGATGCGAAGAGAAGGACCCGGAACCCGCGGTGTGCCCAGTCTTCCGCCTGCCGCTCCACCCCTTCGCCGCTCTTCACACGTGCCATGAGCACTTCCGGCGCCCCCAGTAACAGCGATTCGCTGCCCGGGGCATCGAAGACGAGCGCGCTCCAACCCCGCTTCGACTCGAATGGCACCTCGTGGCGCACGGGACGGGGCGTGCCGGGCAACCCGGCGCGGACGGCGTCCAGCGTGCGGTTGGAGTAGCCGGCGGCGGCGGCGAAATCGCCGAGGAGCGCGCGAAGTTCCTCCTCCTCGACGGCCAGCGGGATCAACTCTTCCAGCATGAGCTTGTTGGTGGTGATCGTGCCGGTCTTGTCGATGCAGAGGACGTCCACGTGGCTGAGGGATTCGAGGGCGTTCATGTGCTGCACAAGCACGCCGGTGCCCGCCATGCGCACGGCGGCCATGGCGTAGCTGACGGTGACCATGACGACGAGCCCCTGCGGCACGAGCGCCACGATCACGGCGGCCGCTCGCACAGCCTCGGAGACGGTAACATCTCCGGGCGCGGCGCTGAACGACCGGGCGACTACCGCGCCGATGAAGATGACGACGAGGGACATGGCGGAGATGACCAGCCCAACCTCTTTCTGAAGGGGCGTTTGGGGGGCGCGGTGGGCGCGGGCGTGGGCGGTTATGCGGCTGGCCAGCGTGTCCGCGCCGACCTTTGCGGCCTCGTACACGCCCGTCCCGGCAACGCAGAAGCTACCGGAGACGACGGATTCGCCGGCCTCCCTCTGCACGGTGTCGGCCTCACCGGTGAGCAGAGATTCGTCGACGCCGAGTGCCCGCGATACGACCACAGGGCCGTCCACCACGGCCTGGTCCCCGGGCCGCAGGACCAGGAGATCGCCCTCCACGACCTGGTCGGGTTGCACCTGGCGTTCGCGGCCATCCCGGATGACCGAGGCCTGGGGCCGGGTGAGGAGGGCGATGCGGTCGAGTTGGCGCTTGGCGCGCGTCTCCTGGAAGACGCCGACCGCGATGTTACCGGCGACCAGGCCGCCGGTAAGGAAAGCATCGCCGAAGAGGCCCAGCGCCAGGAGGACGGCGCAGACGACGAAGAGGACGAAGTTTACCGGCGTTACGGCGTTATCACGCAGGATCTCTTTGAACGAGCGGCTGGCCGCCCAGGTTACGAGATTGCCGCGGCCTGCTTCGAGCCGGCGGGCGGCCTCTTCCGAGGTGAGCCCGGTGAGTCCGAAAGCCGTATCTACGACGCTGGTCACGCGGTCCCCTCTCGCCGGTCGCTACGCTGCAAACAGGCCACTCCGGCATATCGTCGCATTGAATTGGGGCTGCCACAACTGGACCGGCACGGCAGCAGCGTCCGCCCGGTGCGGGGACCTACTGCGGCGCCAAGCACACGATTGAAGGCTTGCTGGTTCAGGCAGACGTGCCGTAAGGGGCAGGTTCGGATGCCGGGGTGCCTATGGCTGCCGCACGAGCCCGGAGCTTGGTGTCGATGTCGACGATTGGTTTGATGGACACTTCGACGGCCTCGGCATCGTCGTCGGCGTAGTTGAAGGGATTATCCAGGTCGCGGATGAGCATGATTAGGTAGATGGTGAGGAAACTGGGAAGCACGACGTAGAAGATCTCCTCGTGGAGGGGGCCAAGCTCCGTGAAGATCAGGCCGGCGATGAGGAGGGCGGTCGCGATCTCCGCAATGGCATAAGCGGCCGGAACGAACGCGGTGTCGCGGATGGTATCGATGCGGAGGATGATCTTGCGAATGAGGGCCTGCTCCTGCTTCATGCGTACGATGAAGTTGGGCTGGGTGAGCGGCTCGAAGCTAAGGAAGATATCGTTCATGCCGGTTATGCGGTCCATCAACGTCCGGGTCCGTTCCTGCCGGTAGAACCAGCGGCGGACGAGCGATGCGAACGTGGCCATGTAGGCGACGGCTGCACGAGCCTCGGCGGCGTCCTTGTTTTTGACGGTGATCAGGCACTCGTCGGCGAGCGATTCAATGCTGGAAGCGAGCTCGCCGGGGAGCCGTTCGCTTTCCTTGTAGTCGGCGAGCGTGCCGGCGAGCAGGAAACCGAGAAGGAAGACGTCGGCGGCGACGATGCTGCCGAACAGGGTGGTGAGG
>DASSZB010000280.1:0-6362 GCA_035702935.1 Dehalococcoidia bacterium | reverse complement strand
GCAGTATCTGAAGAACCTGCGCCCGAGGCGGTGGACGAGGAACCGGCGACGGAGACCGCGGCTGAGGAAAAAGCGCCTGCAGTCGAGGAAGCACCTGCAGAGGCAGCCGAGGAGACGGCCGCGGATGTGGGATCAGAACCGGCGGCAGAGGAAGAGAAGGCATGATCCAGCAGTATTCGCGCCTGAAGGTGGCCGACAACTCCGGCGCGCGCCAACTCATGTGCATCCAGGTTACGGGTGGCTCGCGGCGGCGCTACGGGACCGTGGGCGACGTTATCGTGGCCTCGGTGAAGCAGGCATCACCCGGCGGTGCGGTGAAGAAGGGCGATGTTGTGAAGGCGGTTATCGTCCGCGCGGCGCAGGGCTGGAGGCGGCCTGACGGATCATACATACGGTTTGACGAGAACGCGGCGGTGGTGCTGGCGGACACGGAAAACCCGCGGGGGACGCGTATCTTTGGGCCGGTGGCCCGGGAGCTGCGCGAACGCAAGTTCATGAAGATCGTATCGCTGGCTCCGGAAGTGGTGTAGAAGTGCAGAAGATAAAGAGAGACGATACGGTGCTCGTGGTCAAGGGCAAGGACCGGGGCCGGACAGGCCCGGTGCGAAAGGTGCTGCCCGATAAGAGCAAGGTGATCGTGACCGGCATTGCGGTGGTGAAGCGGCACATGAAGCCGCGGGGACCGCAGCAGCCGGGCGGGATCATCGAGCGCGAGTCGCCGATTTCGTGGGCAAACGTGGTCCTGCTGTGCAAGTCCTGCAACTTGCCGGCGCGCGTCGGCTTCCGGGAACGAACGGGCGGGGTGAAGGTGCGCTTCTGCAAGCGCTGTGACGAGAATATCGACTAGGTATGGCCATGAAACCGAGGATGAAGGAACGCTATAACGAGGAGATTGTGCCGGCTCTGATGAAGGAGTTCGGCTACGCCAACGTCATGCAGGTGCCGCGCGTGGAGAAAGTTACCGTAAACGTGGGCCTGGGCGAGGCAGTGGCGAACGCGAAGGCGTTGGACGCGGCCAGCCTGGACATCTCGACGATTACGGGGCAGCACCCGGTGATCACGCGGGCCAAGCGCTCAATCTCCAACTTCAAACTGCGCGAGGGCATGCCGATCGGCGTGACGGTGACGCTGCGGGGCTCCCGGATGTGGGAGTTCCTGGACCGGACGCTGAACGCCACACTGCCACGCATCCGGGACTTCCAGGGGGTTTCGCCGAACTCGTTCGACGGGCGCGGCAACTACAGCCTGGGGCTCCGGGAGCAGGTGATCTTCCCGGAAATCGAATACGACAAGATCGACAAGGTCCGCGGCATGCAGATCACGATAGTGACAACGGCGCCGACGGACGAGGAGGGCAAGCGGCTGCTGGAGCTGCTGGGGATGCCCTTCGCCAAGCGAGGATAATGCAGTGACCAGGAAGGCGCTTTACGAGAAGACGTTCAACAAGACGCCGAAATTCCCCGGGCGGCGCCGCAACCGCTGCCGGTTGTGCGGGAGGCCGCGGGCTTTCATCCGGAAGTTCGCGCTCTGCCGCATCTGCTTCCGCCAGGCGGCGCTGGAGGGGCACTTGCCGGGCGTCCAGAAGGCGAGCTGGTAGGTAAAGACTATATGATTACAGACCCGATCGCAGACATGCTGACGAGAATACGGAACGCGCTGGTGGCGCGGCACGATTTCACCGAGATCCCGGCTTCCCGCCTGAAAGCCGCCGTGGCCGAAGTCCTCAAGAAGGAAGGGTATATCGGCGGCTATGAAGTGAAGGAGACGGGGACGCGCAAGGTGATCCGCGTGGCGCTGGCCTACAGCCAGACGCGGGAGCCCATGATCGCGGGGCTGCAGCGGGTGAGCAAGCCGGGCCTGCGCGTGTTCGCGGCTCGCCGCGAGATACCGCGGGTGTACGGTGGATTGGGAATCGCGATCATGTCGACGCCGGAAGGCGTTATGACCGGTAAGGAAGCTCGGCGCCGCGGAGTGGGCGGCGAAGTGCTTTGCTACGTGTGGTAGCCAGTAGCCAGTAGCCAGTAGCAAGAAGGAAGAACAGGGAGAATGTCTCGGATAGGAAAGATGCCGATAACGGTGCCGACGGGCGTCGAGGTACGGATTGACGGTGCGACCGTCACCGTGAAGGGCCCGAAGGGAGAGCTTGTCCGCGATATCCTGCCGGAGATTGCGATTGAGCAGGCCGACGGCCAGTTGCTGGTGAAGCGGCCGACAGATCAGCAGCGCCACCGGGCGATGCACGGGCTGACGCGGACGCTGGTGGACAACATGGTGCGCGGTGTCAGCGAGGGCTTCTCGAAGACGCTGGAGATGCAGGGAGTGGGATACCGGGCGCAGATGCAGGGGAAAGACCTGCAGTTGTCAATTGGGTTCTCGCACCCGGTGAACGTGCCACCTCCGCCGGGGATTGAGTTCGAGGTGGAGGGCACGTCGCGCATCGTGGTGAAGGGGATAAACAAGGAACAGGTGGGCCAGGTGGCGGCAGACGTCCGCAAGATCCGGCCGCCAGAGCCCTACAAGGGCAAGGGCATCCGCTACCTGGGCGAGTACGTCCGGCGCAAGGCGGGCAAGGCCGGGAAGGCCGCTAAATAGGTGTCAGGTGATAGGTGTCAGGTGATAGGTAGATGAAGAAGACGCATACGGCAAGGGCAGCGCGCACGAGGCGGCACATCCGCGTCCGGAAGACCCTCTCGGGAACGCCGGAGCGACCGCGACTGGCTGTCTTCCGCAGCCTGAACCATATCTATGTGCAGATCATTGACGACCTGGCCGGTCAGACGATCGCGGCGGCCAGTGATCTGGATGCGGACGTGCGCAAGGCGCGCGATGGCAAGAAGAAGAGCGACGTGGCCTCCCTGGTGGGGGAATCGCTCGCGAAGAAGGCCAAGGAACAGGGTATCAAGAGCGTCGTGTTTGACCGCGGCGGGTTCAAGTACCAGGGCCGAGTGAAGGCGCTGGCCGAGGCGGCCCGCAAGGGCGGCCTGAGCTTCTAGGATACGGAATTACACATGTCTAACCCTCGCAAGTACATCGCCAAGAAGGAACGCGTCGACACCGGCGACCTGGAACTGACCGAGAAGGTCGTGTTCATCAACCGCGTGGCGAAGGTGATGAAGGGTGGCAGGCGCTTCCACTTCACCGCTATCGTCGTCGTCGGCGACATGGGCGGCCGCGTCGGCGCTGCTATGGGAAAGGCGACGGAGGTGCCGGAGGCCATCCGGAAGGCCGGGACGGTGGCGCGGAAGCACATGATCAGCGTGCCGATGAAGGGCACTTCGATTCCGCACCCGCTGCTGGTACGCTTCGGCGCCGCGAAGGTCCTCATCAAGCCGGCTCCGGCCGGTACGGGGCTCATCGCGGGGGGCGGCGTGCGCGCGGTGTTGGAGATGGCCGGGGTCAAAGACGCAGTGGCCAAGTCGCTGGGTTCGAACAACCCGGCGAACGCTGTGAAAGCGACGATTTTGGCGCTGTCTCAGCTGCGGTCTCCGGAGGAAGTCCTGGCGCGGCGGCAAAGCGTGTCGAAGGAGGCCAGCATTGGCGGATAAGCTGCGGGTCACGTGGCGGAAGAGCGCCATCGGCTACCGGGAAGACCAGAAAAGGACGATCGAGGCGCTCGGTTTGAGGCGGCTCGGCCACAGTGTCGAGCACGCGGACAACCGGAGTGTGCGTGGTATGATTACGAAGGTGCGCCACCTCGTGGAGGTGGCCGAAATTTCCTCTGATTCCACCAACGACGGGTCCAAGGACTAATGCAAGCACATCAACTGAAGCCTGCCCGCGGGTCAACCCATGTCAAGCGGCGCGTCGGCCGCGGAAACGCGAGCGGCGTCGGCACGTACTCGGGGCGCGGCCTGAAGGGCCAGAAGTCGCGCGCGGGCAACAAGCCGCGCCGGTTCTTCGAGGGTGGCCAGACGAGGCTGCTTCGGAAGCTGCCGCGCAAGAAGGGGTTCTTCAACCGCTTCCGCGTGGAGTACGCGCCGGTAAACCTGTCCCAGCTCAACGTGTTTGACGCCGGGACGGAGGTGACGCCGGAATTACTGAAGAAGACGCGGATCCTGCGCAACCTGAACAAGCCGGTGAAGGTGCTGGCGACGGGCGAAATCGACCGCGCGCTGACGATCACAGCCAACCGCTTTTCGATGACTGCGAAAGAGAAGATAAAGGCCGCCGGCGGCACAGTGATTGAACTGGACGCGCCTGAGGAAGAGCCCGAAGAAACGGCTCCAAAGGGCAAGAAAGCCAGGGCAAAGGCGAAGGCCGCGGAGAAGGAAGCTGAGGCCGAGCCCGTAGCTGCGCCCTCCGATGCGCCGGAAGCGGCCGAGGCGCGAGAGGCGGACGGGGAAGAGACCGACAGTGGCGACGGCAACTAGGGCCCAGCAGCGGCAGCAGCAGCGACCGCAGCTTCTCCAGGCCGGGATCGCCGCCCTCACGCAGCCGGACATCCGGGAGAAGCTGCTGTTCACGTTTGCGCTCCTGGTCGTATTCCGGTTTGTGTCTAACCTGCCGGTACCGGGAATTAACCCGCTGGCCCTGGATAGCCTGTTCGAGAACAGCACGGTGCTGGGGTTCTTGAACATCTTCAGCGGCGGTGCGCTCCAGAACATGAGTGTGGCGGCGATGGGTGTGTACCCGTATATCACTTCGTCCATCGTCATGCAGCTGATGGTGCCGCTGGTGCCGGCCCTGCAGGCGCTTTCCAAAGAGGGCGAGCAGGGACGAAAGCAGATCGCGATCTACACGCACTGGATGACCGTGCCCATGGCGTTCGTACAGGGTTACGGACAGCTGATCCTGGTGCAGAGCCAGGGCGGCATCACAGGCATCGAGTTGACGGGTCCGAACGCCCTGGAGACGTGGTCCGCGATCATAACGATGACGGCCGGCACGATGTTCCTCGTCTGGATTGGCGAGCTGATCAGCGAGAAGGGCATCGGGAACGGCATTTCCATCCTGATCTTTGCCGGCATTATCGCCGGGTTGCCGCAGTTCGTGGCTGGGCGGTTATATACGGGTACGGGCGAGGGCATCTTCACGACTGTGGTGCTGGGCGCGCTCGTGTTTGGGCTTGTGGCCTACATCGTGTTCTTCCAGGAGGCACAGCGGAAGATACCGGTGCAGTACTCCCGGAGCGTGTTCCGCTCGGGGCGCATGTACAGGCAATCGGGGCAGACGCATATACCGCTGCGGGTGAACACGACGGGCATGATCCCGCTGATTTTCGCCTTCAGCATCATTATCTTCCCGGCATACGTCGGCGAGACGCTGGCGACATCGAGCAGCGGAATCGTCGCTGATATGGGGTCCTTCATGAAGGACGCCTTTAACCCGGACAACCCGTTCTACTGGGTGTTCGTGTTCTTCGTGGTGATCATCTTCACGTTCTTCTACACAGTGGTGGTGTTCCAGCAGCAAAACCTGGCCGAGAACCTGCAGCGGCAGGGCGGCTTCATCCCCGGCATCAGGCCGGGTAGGCCGACGCAGGAGTACATCAACCGCGTGCTGATCCGGATCACGTGGGGCGGTGCGTTCTTCCTGGGGACGGTGGCAGTGGCGCCGTACATCTTCAGCCACGTCGTAGGCGCATCCAGCCTGGGCGGGTCCGGCCGGCAAACGGCGTTCGGCATCACGAGCAGCGGTCTGATCATCGTGGTCGGTGTGGTGCTGGATACGCTGCGCCAGATTGAGGCGCAGCTCCTCATGCGACAGTACGAAGGCTTCATCAGGTAGGGGCGAGCTTGTACCTGATTCTTCTCGGCCTGCCGGGCGCGGGGAAGGGCACGCAGGCCGCCCGTCTCAAGGAACGCACCGGGTTGGCGCACATCAGCAGCGGCGACCTCTTCCGCGAACACATGGGCAATGGCACTGAACTGGGGCGCAAGGCCAAGGAGTACTACGACCAGGGACTTCTCGTGCCCGACGAGATCACGATTGGCATGATCCTGGATCGCATCACGCGGCCAGACGCCGAGCGCGGTTTCATGCTGGATGGGTTCCCGCGGACGATGCAGCAGGCGGAGGCGCTGGACGAGGCGCTGGGCAAGGAAGGCAAGGAGATAGACCGCGCGGTCTATATCCGCGTGAGCGTAGACGAGCTGGTGAGCCGGCTTGCGGGGCGCTGGACGTGCCCGAAGTGCCAGGCAGTGTACCACGAGGTAAACCAGCCACCGAAGGCCGCCGGCGTGTGCGACAACTGCGGCTCAACCCTGACGCAGCGCGAAGACGACAAGCCGGATGTGGTGCGCAAGCGGATCGAGATTCAACTCGAGAACCTGACGCCGCTGGTCCGCTATTACGGGGACCAGGGGAAGATAGTGGAAGTGGACGGTGAGCAGGACTTCGATGGCGTCACCGAAGACATTGCC
>DASSZB010000246.1:0-2354 GCA_035702935.1 Dehalococcoidia bacterium | reverse complement strand
CGCGAGGTGAAGGGCGTGCTGGGCTGGGCCGGTGACAAGGGCATTGCCATCCAGGACGGCGAGCAGCTGCCGAAGCACCTGCCCTCGCGCATCGCCGTCATCTCCCAGACGACTCAGAGCCCCGAGAAGTTCGCCGGATTCGTCTCTAAGATCATGACCGAGCGCGTCGCCGACATCAGCGAGTTCCGCCTCATCAACACCCTCTGCAACGTCACCTCCGGCCAGCAGGCCGCCGCCCGCGAGCTCTCCGCCGAGGTCGACCTCATGCTCGTCGTCGGCGGCAAGAGCAGCGCCAACACCCGCCACCTGCTGGAGGTCTGCCGGGAGAACGGCACGCCCTCCCACCACGTGGAAACCGCCGCCGAGCTGGAGTCTGAGTGGTTCCGCGGCGTCAACCGCGTGGGCGTTACCGCCGGCGCCTCCACGCCCGACTCGGCCGTGGAGGCGGTGGTCCAGCGGGTGCGCGAAATCGCGGCGGAGCTGGAATCCGCTACGGCTCGACCCGCTTAATTCCAGCTACCCGGTCGAAATCCTTGTCGTACGTGACGATCTCCGAAATTCCCTCGCGCTCCATGTGGGCGACCGCCAGTGCATCCTCAAAATCCAGGAAACGGTGAGCCGCGTAGAGGTCCAGGGCGCGCAGGTACGTCCGTTTGTTGGGTAGCCGGAGTCCGCGCAGTGACAGGAGCGGCCTCAGCCGGGCCGCTACCTCGTCGTGCGCAAGACGGTAAAGCGAAGGCGACGACAGGACGTAGACAACCTCGGCGACGATCGCTTCGCTGGTCGTGACCCTCTCTTCGCCGCTTCGGATTTGCTGAAACAGCCGCAGACAGGCTTCGCTCTTCTTCTGATCATCCGCTGCCAGGAACCTGATGAAGACGTTGGTATCGAGGAACTTCATCTATTTCCGAGCGCCTTGCCGGTTCGCCGCGCGCGTTCCTCCTTGGCGATACGCGTCATCTCCCTGTCGCTGACCGATTGGGCAAGCGGCGAGACGGACCGATAGGCCGACTCCAACGTAAACCTCGCCGGCACGAGCCTGACTTCGCCTTCTTCGATGGCGAAGGCCACCTTGTCGCGGGGGCGGAGGCCGAGCATCCGTCTTACCTCGGCGGGGACGGTAACCTGCCCCCTCTGCGTCATGGTGGTGACTATTTCTTTCATTGCATGATCCTCATTGCGAACGATCCTTCTCAATGTTTTATATCACATACATTGCAGCGATTCAACGGCCTCGCCTGCGGTCAGACGTCCGAAAACGCTTCCCCCTTTGACTGCCCCGAAACCTCCACGGCGTTTCCAGCGTTCTACCCACGTACCGATACGTAACTTAGCCTCGGGGAGTCGCCTGTATGTGTGGTATCACCGGCTACGTCGGCGAGCGTGAAGCAGCGCCGATTGTCATCGAGGGCCTCCGGAGCCTGGAGTACCGGGGCTACGACAGCGTCGGCATCGCCGTCCTCGAGAAGAACGGCGGCCTGGCCATCCACAAGCGGGCCGGAAAGCTCGCCGACTTCGCCGCTGAGGTCTCGGGGCAGGACGTAAAGGGCCGCCAGGGCATTGGCCACACCCGCTGGGCCACGCATGGCAAGCCCACGGACCTCAACGCCCACCCTCACACAGACTGCTCCGGGGACGTGGTCGTCATCCACAACGGCATCGTCGAAAACCACGCCGACCTCAAGAAGCAACTCATCGCCGGAGGTCACACCTTCGACTCCGAGACCGACACCGAGGTCATTCCTCATCTTATCGAGGACCGCCTCAAGGCCGGCGATGACCTGAACGCCGCCCTGATCGCGTCCATCAAGCAGCTTCAAGGCGCCCACGCCATCCTCGCCATGAGCCTCTCCGAGCCCGGCACCATCGTCGCCGCCCGCGTGGGCAACGCCGGCGGCGTCGTGATCGGCTACGGCAACGGCGAGGTCTTCCTGGCCAGCGACCTGCCCGCGCTCGTGCCCTACACGCGCCGCGTCGTCTTCCTGGAGGACGGCGAAGTGGCTCGTGTTACCCCGGGGTCAGTCACCTACACGAAGAACGGCGCCCGTCTCGAGAAACAGCCCCAGGAGGTCCCTTACGACCCTGTCTCCGCCGCCAAGGGGAGCTTCAAGCACTTCATGCAGAAGGAGATAGCCGAGCAGCCCGAGTCCATCCTGGACACCCTCCGCGGCCGTGCCCTCTTCCCGGAATCCCGCGTGGAGCTCGAGGATATCGGCCTCACCCGCGACCAGATCGCCGGCATCCGGCGGGTGATGCTCGTCGGCATGGGCACGAGCCTGCACGCCGCCATGGTCGGCCGGCATTACGTCGAGCGCATCGCCGGCATCCCCGCCGAGGTCGACAACGCCTCCGAG
>DASSZB010000219.1:0-2750 GCA_035702935.1 Dehalococcoidia bacterium | reverse complement strand
ACGTCCCTTCCTGCGCCGCCAGGTCGGAACCAGGGCCGCCGTTGCCGTGACAGCTGTAGCAGAAGTCTTCTACCGTGCCGCCTTCCTTGAACAGGAAGTCGCTCTTGGCGGTGTGGATGCGGTGGCAGCTGGCGCACTTGTCGGGCGTAGCTCCGGCCTCGACCATGTGCGGTCCGTTGTCCGCTGACGCGGTCCCACCGCCACTACCCATCACGGCCAGCAACGACACCGCGACGCCGGCCAGGATGCCGATCAAAAGGGTCGTTTTCCTCATTGTTTCACCTCCTTTCTCTTGGCATTTCGGTGGATAGACCCGCCCACGCCCCCCTGGGCGACAGGTCCCACACCAGAAAAAAGATTACGCATGGTAGGTCAGTACTCCCAGATCTGGACCCGGTCGTTGGATCTGTCGGCGATATAGACCTTGCCGAGTCCGTCTATGGCCAGGCCGTTCGGGAATGTGAAGAAGACGCCATCGTTGGGCGACCCGTAGAAGGAGCCGATGAACTTGATGGGGCCCTCGTCCTGGGGGGCTCCCGTCGTGTCTGCAACGCGGTAGACCTGGACGGCGCCGCGGGAGGTGTCGGCGATAAGCAGGCGGCCTTCGCGGTCGATGGCGATGCCGCGGGGCATGGACAGGTCTCCGGGGCTCATGCCGCGGGTGATCTTGAAGAGGAATTTACCGTCCTTATCGAAGGCCTGCATGCGGCCGTTGTTGCTGTCGGCCACGAACATGCGGCCCTCGTCGTCGATGGCGATGCCGTTGGGGTACCAGAACTGGCCGTCCGCTTCGCCCTGCGTCCCGAAGGAGAGCTTGAGATTGCCCTTGGGATCAATCACCACGATGCGGTGCTTGTCAGGCGTGACGTCGGCCACGTAGAGGTTCCCGGTCTTGTCGAAGCTCAACCCGAGGGGATGCCAGTCCTCGAAGCCGGCCGGCGGCGTGACCTGGCCCTTGGGGTCTCCATCGGCAGAGAAGATGTAGATGATAGCCGAGACGCGGTCGCTGACGTAGACGTCGCCCTCAGGGTTCACCGCGAGGTAGACGGGGACGCGGGCCGTGGGCTGCGTGTCAGGCGGGGCGAACGACCCCACCTCATTCCAGCGGCGGTCGTAGATGTGGATCAGGCGCTCCCCGCTGGTTTCGGTGACGTAGATCTTGCCGTCCCGGCCGACGGCCACACCCATTGGGGTGTTGAGGTCGTCGATGGAGGCGATGTAATCGAAGGATGGCCTGTCAAAGAGATCGACCACAGGCTCGGGCACGCCGGGAAGGTCCCCGAGCGGCTTGCCCGTGCGCAGGTATTCGATGGTGAGGAGAAGCACCCACCCCAGGGCCAGGAGCAGGAGCAACAGGATGGCGAGTTTGACCCAGCCGGGCACGCGGGATTTCTGCTCGCCGCCGCCCGGGTATCCTGGTCCGGTCTGTCCCCATTCAGTGCTACTCATGGTGTCGCTCCCTCTTCCGTAGCGCTGTCTGTAGCGACGGGATGATCGGCGGGCAGTCCGCTATCTGAGGACTCGCCGGTTTGCCCGGAGAGACGGGCGAGGCCGCTCCTGGCGTTGAAGTTGTCAGGATCGAGGTGTACCGCCTGCTCGTAGGCAGACGTGGCGCCTTCCTTCTCTCCGATGTTCTCGAGGATCAGGCCGAGGCCGGCGAAGGCGGGGGCCAGGGTGGGAGAAGTGTCAACGGCGGCCTGCAACTGGCGCGCGGCTTCCCTCATGTCACCTTTCGCGTAGGACACCATGCCGCGGGCGTAGAGCGCTCCGGCGGCATCACCCTTGTCGTCATAGACCTGGGCCAGCAGCTCGAACGCCTCGGTGAAATCGGGGACAAAGAGCGTGGATTGCTCGAGCGCTTCGATGGCCTTGTCCAGGTCACCCTTCTGCCTGTAGGCAGTGCCAAGGAGGAACCAGGCGTCGGCGTCGGCGCGCTCGAGTTTGGTGGCCTCGGTCAGCTGCTTGATCGCCTCGTCCGGCTTTTCCTGTTCCAGGGCGATGCTGCCCAGGTAGTAGTGCGCGGCCTCGACGATAGCCCCGGAGATGTCCTCTTCTTCGTACTGGGCGAGGATCGCCTCAAAGTTCTCGGTGGCTTTGTCGAAGTCTCCCAGCTCGAAGAGTGCCCGGCCAAGGCCGATGTGGCCGAGCGTGCTCTCGTCGTTGATGACGAGAGCCGCCTCGTACTGAGAAGCGGCATCATCGTAGCGGTCCACGCTCAGGTAGGCGTCGCCCAGGGCCAGGCGGTTCGTGATGTTGTTCGGGTCTTCGCGAACGGCCTGCTCGAACATGTTGAGCTGGGCGCGCATGATCTGTTCCTTGGAGGGTGCCCCGCTCTGGCCGCTCTGATCTACGTAGTAATAGGTGCCGAAAGCCACCACCGATGCGACCAGGAGAACACCGGACCAAATGATGACACGATCCAGCATCCTGCCCCGCAGGGGTGGCGCCCCGGGCAGTCTCTGCTTGATTCTTGCGATCATGGCTCGCCCACCTTGCTAGACACGGATCGTCAAATTGTGAATTCCTTCACCCATATCGTCGGGGAAGCGCATTTCCGCGGCATGAATCAACGGTCATGCTTTTGGTACAGGGACTGGTTATGTTCAAAGACGGCCCTTCCGGTGTGATTGGCTCAGATATGGTTAAGGAGAATCACAGACGGGTCTCAAAACGGGGTTGAACCGAAAAAGGGTAGAGCCGCAGGACTACCCGCGGATGAACTCGTGGGAGTTGCGGCTGACACCCAGGTG
>DASSZB010000408.1:0-5663 GCA_035702935.1 Dehalococcoidia bacterium | reverse complement strand
CCCGTTCCGCGTCTACGTTCGTGACGGCAAGATCGTCCGGGAGGAGCAGGCCGGCGCCTTCCCGGTGATCCAGAAGGGCGTCCCGGACATGAACCCCATGGGCTGCCAGAAGGGCGCCTGCTGGGGCTACATCCATTACGGCCCGGACCGTATCACGCAACCACTGAAGCGCATCGGCGAGCGAGGCGAAGGCAAGTTCAAGCCAGTCTCCTGGGACGAGGCGCTGACCGACATTGCCGATGCCATGCTCGACGCGTGCGTGGAGCAGGGCCCGGAGGCGGTCATCACGCTGATGACGCCGGAGCCGGGAGCGGCGCCGGCGCGGGCTTACATGAACATCCTCGGCTCGCCGCTCACGGACGGGAATGCCGAGTTCCAGGACTGGAGCCCCGGTTACTACATCACCTGGGGCAAGTTCAACCCGGTCTCCTCCATGGACGACTGGTTCCTGGCAGACCTCACGCTGATCTGGCACGCGAACCCGGTGTACACCAACATCCACTGGTACCACTTCGTTGCCGAGTCGCGCTACAACGGGGGCGAGGTCATCACGATCGCGCCGGACTTCAGTCCATCGGCCGTGCACGCCGATTACCACGTGCCCATACGGATCGGCACGGACGCGGCGTTCGCGCTGTCGATGTGCCAGGTGATCATCGACGAGAAGATCTACCACAAGAAGTTCGTGCAGGAGCAGACCGATCTGCCGATGCTCGTCCGCAAGGACACGGGCAAATTCCTGCGCGGCAACGAATACAACGCCGGCGACCGGGAAGACCAGTTCTTCTGGCTGGACTCCAAGACCCACCAGGTTGTGCCTGCGCCGCGCGGCACCCTGGCCCTGGGGGACGTGGACCCGGTGCTGGAGGGTTCGGCCAAGATCAAGCTGCTGGACGGGACGGAGGTGGAAGTGGCCCCGGTCTTCGAATTGCTCAAGGAGCAGTTGAAAGACTACACGCCGGAAGCCGCGGGCAAGATCTGCAATATGAGCCCGGACATGATCCGGATGATTGCCCGTAAGGCCGCGGTCAAGAAGACGAAGATATTCAGCGGCTGGAACTCCGGCAAGTACTTCCACGGGGACCTCATGGAGCGGGCGATGGCCTTGTTCCTGGGCCTGACGGGGAACTGGGGCAAGCAGGGGACGGGCACCCGGTCCTGGTCCATCAGCGGCCTGGACGGAATGGCCTTTCTGTCCGCGAAGGGCCGGCCGGGACAGGACGCCGCGCGCGAGTTCCAGAAGCAACTCCTGGCCACGCGGCGGTTCCTGAGCCAGGACGACCCCACGATGACGCTGGAGATGACCCTGAACCGAGCCCAGGAGATGGGCGCGGGGCGCCTCGGCGGGTTTGGCGGCATGATCCCGCCTGCCTTCATGTGGTACCACCAATACGGGTACAAGGAGCGCTGGAACAAGAAGGAATGGTCCGACCCGGGAATGAAGCGCACCTTCGACGAGTACTACCAGGAGGCGATGGACAAGGGCTGGTGGGACAACTTCATGGCCAAGGTCTGGACGGACGTGGAGCCGCGCGTACTGGTGGAGTCCGGCGGCAACGTCCTCCGGCGCCACCGCGGCGGCCAGAAGCAGCTCCTGGAGCACCTCTGGCCGAAGCTAAAGATGATCGTTTCCATCGACTGGCGCCTGAACACGACCGGCATGTACTCCGACTACGTCCTGCCGGCCGCGCAGCACTACGAGAAGCTCGGCAACAGCATGCCCTCCCCGCACCATCTGAACTTTGTCCTCATCGACAAAGCAGTGGAGCCGCCGGGAGATGCCAGGTCCGACCGCCAGATCGGTCACATGATTGTGAAGGCGATCGAGGAGCGGGCGAAGGCGCGCGGCCTGAAGGAGATCAAGAACAAGCTAGGCCAGGCGATCAGCCTGGAGGGCGCCTACGACCGCATGACCCTCAACGGCTACTACAAGGACGACGAGGTCGAGTTCGCGGAGGCCATCAAGGACACTGCGGCCTACGGCATCATCCCCGACGGTACTACGATCGACACCCTGCGCGAGACGGGTTTCGCCCGCTGGACAGCATGGGGCATCGCGGGTTTCGGCATCGCGCAAGCCTCGACCATCGAACCGGACCAGACCCATAACCCCTTCCGCTGGCATACCGAGGACAAGGTGCCGTACCCGACGCTGACCCGGCGGGCGCAGTACTACATCGACCACGACTGGTTCCTGGAGGGCGGCGAGCAACTCCCCACGCACAAGGAGAACCCGAACCACGGCGGTGACCGCGCCTTCCGCCTGACAAGCGGACACCCGCGGTGGTCCATCCACTCCATGAACCACACGAACAACATCATCCTCAACACCCACCGCGGGCGGCCGTTTGTCTTCATCAACCCGCAGGACGCCACGGACAAGGGTATCGAAAACGGCGAGGAAGTCCGCGTGGTCAGCGACGTCGGGGACACACTGATTGACGCCAAGATCTCGCCTTCGGTGAGGCCGGGGCAGGTCATCATCTACAACGGATTCGAGCCCTACATGCACCGGAACTGGTACTCGCAGGGCGATGTGGAGCCCGGAATGGTGAAGTGGCTGCACATGGCCGGGGGGTACGGCCACCTGAAGTACCGGCCATGGCACTGGCAGCCCGTGCCCGTCGACCGTGGCGTGGCCGTGGACATCGAGAAGGTCAAGGCCTAGGAAGGCCGGCAAAGGAGAAGCGCGATGGCTACTAATGGAACGAAAGTGAAGAAGCAGCTGGCCTGGGTCTTCGACCTCAACAAGTGCATCGGCTGTCAGACGTGCTCGGTGGCCTGCAAGGTCCTCTGGAACGAGGGCGAAGAGGGCACGGAGTACATGTGGTGGATGACCGTCAACACCCAACCGGGCAAGGGCACTCCCAAGGACTGGGAGGGGATGGGCGGTGGTTACAAGGACGGCGAGCTCCAGAAGGGCAAGATCCCCACGGACGAGGAGTTCGGTGGCGGCTGGGACTTCAACTACGACGAGGTGCTGAGGGGTGGCAAGGGCCGCGAGGTGCACCTGCAGAAGATCGCCGGCAGCAAGACCTGGGGCCCCAACTGGGACGAGGACGAGGGTGGCGGCGTCTGGCCGAACCCCTATTTCTTCTACCTGCCGCGCCTCTGCAACCACTGCACGGACGCGTCCTGTGTCGAGTCCTGCCCCAGCGGTGCGCTGCAGAAGGACCCGGAGTTCGGCCTCGTCTTGCGGGATGAGGAGATCTGCCAGGGCAGCCAGCAGTGCCAGGCCGCGTGCCCCTACAAGAAGGTCTACTTCAACAAGGCCCGCGGAGTGAGCCAGCACTGCATCGGCTGCTTCCCGCGCATCGAGAAGGGCGTGGCGCCGGCCTGCGTGCGCCAGTGCCCGGGCCGCGCCGCCTGGGTGGGCTTCCTTGAAGAGGGGTCGATCGTCAACAGGATGGTCAACGAGTGGAAGATCGCGGTGCCACTGCACCCGGAGTTTGGCACCAAGCCGAACGTCTTCTACGTGCCACCGCTGGCGCCGGCGCCCCTGAACGAGGACCTGAGCCCGAATGAGAAGGCCGACCGCATACCGCCGGAGTACCTGGAATCGCTCTTCGGCAAGGACGTGCACCAGGCACTGGCCAACCTCAAGGCTGAACTGGAGAAGAAGCGCCGGGGCGAGGGCTCTGAGGCGATGGACGCATTGATTCTCTACGAATGGAAAGACTGCCTGGGAGAGTTCACCAAGGACCCGGCAACCCTTAAGTGGTAATACCCAGCTGAGGGTTGCCGCCCGGCTGGAAGGGCGGATAACAGAATATGGGCGGGCCACAGATGACGGAAGGGCTGCTGATCGGCCCAGACACAACCGTCCGGGAAGCCATCGACCGGTTTCCCGGCATCAAAGAGATCTTCGATAAGTACGGACTGGCTGACTGGGACGGGTCCGCAGTACCGGTGGAGGCGATCGGCCCCTACGCACGGCTCCACCAGGTGGACCCGCCCCAGCTCCTCCGTGACCTGAACCGATTCGCAGCAGGGGAGCGCCACAAACCGGCCGCGGCGTCCCTGCCGCTCCTTGAGAAACGGCCTGACCGCGGCCTGCAGCCCTACGTGCTCGGAGCGCTGACTGCCCTACTGCTGGCGGTCCTCGCAGGCTTCCCGCTGGGGATCCTTGTCGCCTACTCCGGCGCCCGCGACATCGGCCTGGGCGTGCGCTGGACGCCGTTGATCCAGGCGCACGGCCACCTCCAGGTAATGGGGTGGCTGGGGATGTTCCTGGTGGGGGTCGCGTTGCAGGTGGTGCCCCGGTTCAAGCAGGTACCACTGCGTCTGCCGGTGCTGGTCCGGCCGGCGATAGCGCTGCTGGCGGGAGGGCTGATCGCGCGTACGGTCAGCCAGCCTTATGCAGACGGGCAACCGGCGGCGGCGATCATGTGGGCCTCGGCGGGGGTTGAGGCGCTGGGCGTGGCGGCGTTTGTGGCGGCGATCACGACGACTCTGATGTCCGCGCGCAGAAAGTACTACGACTGGTACCTGTTCAGCGCCTGCGCCTGGCTGGCGGCCAGCGCAGTCGCCAATGTGGTCGTCGTGGGAGAGATAGCGGCGGACCAGCAGGCGGTGATCCCGGGGGTGAAGAACGACGCGCTGATTACCATGCAACTGTTCGGGTTTGTCGCCCTGTTCATCTTTGGGGTTTCGATCCGAATACTGCCGCACTTCCTGAGCCTGCGGCCGCCGTCGGTGGCCTGGCTGCTGCCGGCGCTCTTTTTGTACAACGCCGGGTTGATTGTGCGGGTGGGGTCCGGCTGGGTCGCGGCTTATGCCGATTGGACACGACCAGATGAGCTGCACGCGGTGAGCGCGTATGCGATGGCAGGGGGGGTGCTCCTGCTTCTGCTTGCCCTGAAGCTGCACTTGCCAGGGCTACCGAAGGACACGGGCGAGGTCGACCGGGGACACATGAAGGTGATCCGTACAGCGTATGCGTGGTTGGCCGTGGCGTTCGCAATCGAAGTGTGGTTTGCCACGCGGTCGCTGGGAACCTGGAATCCGGACTTCTTCGAGGCGGGTGTTGTGAGGCACGCGCTGGCGCTGGGATTTGCGACCCAGATGGTTATGGGCGTAGCGCGGCGGTTGCTGCCTGCGCTGGCTGAGCGGCCTGTGCGTAGCCGGCTGGCGCTGGACATAAGCTTCTGGCTGCTGAACGTGGCTATTGTCACCAGGGTCTTGTATGCGCCGTTTGGGGGTGGGTCGGCGCTGGTGCGGTACGACCACATCGCGTGGTCGGGTGTGACAGCTGTCATCGCCCTTATCCTGTTCGTATACGGGATGGCGCGAAGCATGATGGGGCCGCCCGCAGTCGAGCGGCGGGGCCCCTCTGCGCCGCAGGCACAGGTTTCGCCCGGATGACGCGGACGCCCACGGCTACCAACGCCTATCCGCTGTTCGAACGGTATCCGGCGCTCGCGTTGGCCGTGCCACGGGTCGCGCTCTCAGACGGACCAAGCCCGGTTTCGCTGCTGGAGGAGATATCGCGGCGGAGCGGGCAGGAGGTCTGGATCAAGAACGACGGTCTGTATGGGACCCTGTACGGCGGGAACAAGCCACGGAAGCTAGAGCTGGTCTTGCCGCGGGCCCTGGCAACGGGCGCGCGCACCGTCATGACCACCGGTCCGCTGGGCACTCACCACGGGCTGGCGACGGCGCTA
>DASSZB010000215.1:0-3548 GCA_035702935.1 Dehalococcoidia bacterium | reverse complement strand
TCGCGGTCTTCGTAGGGTGGATCCGCGAGGACCAGGGTGTAGGGCCCTTCGAGCCGGTCGAGGGCGCGGGAGACCGAGGCGCAGTGTACCTTGCAGACGCCGGCAAAACCGGTGACGGCGAGGTTCTCCTTGATAACGGCGCAGGCGGACGCGTCACGCTCCACAAAGTCGCAGGAACCCGCCCCCCGGCTGAGGGCCTCGATGCCGAGGGCGCCGCTACCCGCGTAGAGATCGAGGACGCGGGAGAGGTCCGCCTCCATGGAGGCGAGCGCGGAGAAGACGGCGCCGCGCACCAGGTCCGAGCTGGGGCGCGTCCGGCCGGAGCGGTCGCGCGGGCCCTTGAGCCTGCGTCCCTTGGCGGTGCCTGCGATTACGCGCATCTGTCCGGCAGAGCTACGAGATATTGATTCTGGCGGTATCGCTATCGGAGCCGGTGTTGCCGCCGGCGTCAGAGACGGTGACGGTGACCGAGTTTGTGAGTTTGGGGGCGTCAGCAGCCGCTATGGTGATCGTGTATGTGCAGACGGCAGCATCCTCGCCGGAGTCGCTTACCTGCTCGGCGTCACCATCGTCCGGCGCCAGCGTCTTCCCCACATCGTCACAGGTAGCGGCCGCATTGTCGTCGAGCACCTCGTCGATGGTAACGGTGACGTTGGAATCGTTGTCGATGACGATGCGGAAGGTTACGTCGGAACCGACAGTCGCATCTTCCGGGTCCTCGAAGTTGGGGTCGGCATCGGGGCCATCGGCGCGCTTTCCTACCTGGATGGAGAGCGTCCCCGGCTTCGGCGTGGGCGTGGCTGTCGCCGTCACTTGCGGCGTCGGCGTGGGACTCTGCTCCGGCGGGAAAGTGACCAGCGGCGTGGGGGAGGCCTCGTCGCCTTGCCTGACCTCGACCACGAGCACGCGGCCGAAGCGGCGGTCGCCATCGCTGACTACGAGGGTGACGTTGTAGGTGCCGGCGCCGGGGGCAATCCAGGTGGCGCTGGTACCGGCGCCAGCGCCGACGTCTCCCGCTTCCACCTGCCAGGACGGGTTCAGCATGCTGTCGTTGGGACGGGCCAGGGATACGGTGTTGGACTGGACGAAGTCGTTGACGGTGGGCCAAATGTTGGCGACATCGGACTGCCCCGAAGCGTCCGACACGGCGACGCCGCCCAGGCCGTACGCCTGGACGAGTTCGAGCTTGAATGCGACGCTGAACTTGTTCTCGATGAAGATGCGGCGGCGGTCGGTGCCGCCGATGGCGTAAGAAACGGCCGCGGCGTCATCGCTCCAGCCCAGGGGGGATGCGCCCTCGCCCTCGTCCAGGTTCTTGGCGACAAGATTGACAGTGGAGCCGGGCTTTATCTCTTCGGCCACGGGATCGCGGACGACGGCCTCGGCAGCCTGGACCATCGCCTGGAGGTAACCGATGAGCTGGGTGACATCGCCGCTGCCCTGGATGCTGAATGGGCTAACCACGAGCATCACTTTGCCCGGGTCCACGTCCTCCACCAGGCGGTCCATGGCGCCGGGCATCGTCTCCCAGTAAGCGACGGGGTCGGCGATGGGAAGGATGCGGATGATGTCTACGGCGTCGCCCAGCTCGCCCCACTCGTACGCCTCGCGCTGGTCGGTCGGTGGTGGGAGCGTGAGGCTGAGGCGCTTGCTTTCACCGTGCAGGGAGTCGGCCAGGGCCTTGACGAAGTCCGTGAACTCGCCTTCATTGTCGACGTCCACGGCGGAATACTCGAGGTCGATGCCATCCGCGGCCGTCGAGGTGACGAGGTCGGTGATGGCCTGGACGTGATCGTCGCGCAGGCCCTCATCGGAGAGGATGTCATTGACGACTGCGCCGGTTTCGGCGCCGCTGCCGACTATCGTGGGCATGACGAGGGCGCCCTGGGCGGCGATTTCGGTTTTCGTGCCCTGCACGGAGCCGTCGGCGGCTGGTGTGTAGTCTCGCGGGTTGATGATGTTGACGAGGGCATCCGGATGCAGCGTGGCGCCGGAAGGCAGCGCGCCGGCTACCTGGTAGGTCTGGGAGAGGACCCGGAGGACGGCCAGGTTCTCCGGAACCGAGGTGAAGTCGCCCTCCCCGACAGTCCTGTCCTCGATCTGCTTGACGCTGACATCGGCAAGGCGTTGCCAGCGGCCGTCGAAGTGAGTGTAGAAGCCAAGGCCGGTGGGGTCCTCGCCGGGGTTGTTATTCAGTGGCAGGCCGATGGTGAGGGCCGTGTCTTCTTCGGCCTCGAACTCAACGTATTCGCTGAGGGCGGCCAGGCCGGGGGGTAAGGCGGGAATCTGGACCACGCGCCCGCGGATGCCGGGGGCGATGTCGATCGTGCCGTTGCCGCCGTTCGAGCCTCCGTTAGAACCGCCGTCTCCGCCGCCGAAGACGGACGAGAAGAGGAGGACGATGATGATGATGGCGGCGAGGAAGGCTATGGTGCCGCCGATGATGATGGGGGCGGGGTCCCGTTCAGGGCTGCGTTTGAGGAGGCGGTCGAATGGGCCCTCGGACCGGGGCATATCGCGGCGAAGTCGGCCGGGCGGGCGCGGATCTCGCCGCCGTTCGGGCGGCGGCTCGCGGGGCGGGATTCTCGACATAGGTTGGGGCTTGTTCCCTCCTGTGCGGCCAGATGGCGAGGCCGGGTCGCAGGTCAGGCGAATTGTATCACAGGGGTTCGTTGGGGCAACATTCGCGTCCCACGTCTGCAAGAACCTTCACCCAGCCTGGCTTTACAAGTCGGCCGGACGGCCTTATAATCCATCTGCAGAAGAAAGGGAACGGGAAGGCTGAGGGCGCTGCCCCCAGTCGTTTTTTTACTGCCGTCCCGCAAGGGCCGACGCGCCCTACAAGGAGTGATTTTCCCATGCCAGGCAAGCAGGTCCCACTGACCAAAGATGGGCTGACGAAGCTCCAGGGCGAGCTCACCCACCTGCTGACGGTGCGGCGGGCAGAGGTAGCCCAGCGCATCCACGACGCCAAGGAACTCGTCGGCGCCCAGAACACACCGGAATACGACGACGCCCGCAACGAGCAGGCGTTTATCGAGGGTCGGATCCTGACGCTCGAGAACATCATCCAGAACGCGGAGATCATCGAGGAGACACACGACCACCACAAGGTGAGCCTGGGCTCCACCGTCACAGTCCTGAACCACAAGGGCGAGCGCGACAATTACACCATCGTGGGCTCGGCGGAGGCGGACCCGAAGGCGGGCCGTATCAGCAACGAGTCACCAGTGGGCCAGGCGCTGCTCGGCAAAGGCGTGGGTGACGAGGTGCAGGTGAATGCGCCAGCAGGCGTGCTGCGCTGGACGATCGTGCGCATCGACTAGCACCCTGAACGCGGGAGCAGATAGAATCAGGCGGGGCTCGTGGCCCCGCCTGATTGTTTCTGCAGGGTCTCCCCTGCGCTCGTCCTGAGGTATCGAAGGAACGAGCGGAATCCGGCGCCGCGCCCGCTCATGGTTCGATACCTCACCACGAGCGGGAAGGAACCGCCATACCGTTCATGCCTGAAGACGAAATTATCGCGCTGAGGAAAGAGAAGCTGGCCC
>DASSZB010000278.1:0-7866 GCA_035702935.1 Dehalococcoidia bacterium | reverse complement strand
GACCTCTTCGCCGTTCGGCAGCGAGAGCCAGGCGAAGCCGAGGTCGATCGTCAGGCCGCGCTCCTTCTCCTCACGCAGCCGGTCGGGGTCGATTCCGGTCAGCGCCTGGACGAGCGTTGATTTGCCGTGGTCGACGTGCCCGGCGGTTCCGATTACATACATGGACGCCGCCCCGCGGCGCCCCGCCCCGGTAGCCAGTAGCCGGTAGCCAGGAACAAATACGCTGAAAGGTCGCGGTTGGCAGTAGACATCTCGGTACCATTGTTGTACGTATCCGCTTCGCGTGGAAGACGCCGCGCCATGCACTGCTGCTTGCCACCTGCTACGTCCTCATTTCCTTGTTCCCAGTTCCGGGTTCCCTGTACCATACCTCCGCCATGTCCGTCGGATACGTGTACGACCCCATCTACCTCGCGCATGACGTTCCCGGGCATCCCGAGTCCCCCGGCCGGCTAAGGGCCATCATGTCTCACCTCGAGTCGAGCGGCCTGCTTGGCCGGATGGTGGAGGTGCAGCCACGGGATGCCACCGTGGAGGAGATTGCCCGAGTGCATGCGCGGGCGCTGGTCGAACGGGTGAAGGAGGCGGCCGACCCCTACCGCGACCACTGGCTGGACGTGGACACGTATGTCGTCGCTCACTCGTACGAGGCAGCCCTGCGGGCGGCCGGGGGGCTCATGGCGGCGACGGATGCTGTGCTGGACGGGGAAGTGGACTCGGCGTTCGCCCTGGTCCGGCCGCCGGGCCACCACGCGACGCCCACGCATGCAATGGGGTTCTGCCTGTTTGACAACGTCGCCGTGGCGGCGGCGCACCTGCTGGAGAGCCGGGGACTGGCCCGAGTGGCGATCGTGGACTTTGACGTTCACCATGGCAACGGGACGCAGGATATCTTTTACCGGGATGGGCGAGTGCTGTACGTCTCGACCCACCAGTACCCGTTCTATCCCGGCACCGGCTACTACGACGAGACCGGCGAGGGCCCCGGCAAGGGTCTGATCGTAAACGTGCCCTTGCCCGCGGGCTCGGGAGACGAGACCTATCTGCGGGCGTATCGGGAGGTATGCGCGCCCGTGCTACGCCGCTTCCGTCCCGAACTGATCCTGGTGTCCGCAGGCTTCGATGCGCACTTCGCGGACCCTCTCGCGCAGATGCTTGTGAGCACCAGGGGGTATTACGCTATCTCCTCGCTCCTGCGGGAGCTGGCCGGGGAGCTTTGCGAAGGCCGGATCGTTTACGCGCTGGAGGGCGGGTACGACCACATGGCGCTGGCCTGGTCAGTTGGCGGCTGCGTCCAGACGCTCCTCGGGGAGCCGTTGACGGAGGACCCGCTGGGCCCGGGCCCGTCGCTCCGCGGGCCGGAACCGGACGCTATCCTGGCCGCGGTGAAAAAGACGCATTCTCTTTAGAAATCGCCAGCTACGAGTAGAAAACAGGGCACTCGGGTCAGTTCTGCCGGTCCGTTTTGGCTGATTGGGTCGCCTGTCTCATTGTGCGACGACGCGTGGTGATGTTGATAACCATAAACGATATGTTTATCGGGTGTTTAAATATGGAAATTTGTACGTAGTCCGGCCCGTTGACAGAACATAACAGGCGCCGATAATGGCATGCAGGCGAGCGGAGGGGGTGATAGCCGCCGAGAGGTTCCACGCGGCAGGAACCACGGGGGAGGCCACCACGCTTATGGGCCCGCGCAGGGGGTTTGCGCGGGCTTCGCCATTTCCTGGGCAAACGGAAATCGGCGATCGGAGATCGGGCGGGCTCTTGCGGGCTAATCCGGCAGCAGGCGGACGAAGACTTCGTTTGCCAGCAGGCGTCCGCGGGGCGTCAGGCGCAGGTTGCCGTCACTGCGCTCCAGCAGGCCCAACGAGCCCAGCTCGGTGATCGCCGAACCGTAGGCCGCATCCAGGCTGGCGCCGAAGCGCCGCTCGAACGCCCGGGCGTCCAGCCCTTCGTTCAGCCGCAGCCCCAGGATCGCGGTGTCTGCCATCGCCGTTTCCCCTGACTGCTGCTCGACCAGCGAAATCTGCGGCATCGCTTTAAGTATGCCGGCTACCGGCAGTGTCAGATCCACCCCGTGAGCCTTCGCCATCCGCTCCAAATACTGCCTGGGCGAATACACATTCGCAAAGCGGTGTCCGGCCCAGTTCGAATGCGCTCCCGCCCCGAGGCCCAGCCACTCGCCGTTCCGCCAGTACACCAGGTTGTGCCGGCACTCCTGCCCCGGCCGCGCCCAGTTGGATATCTCGTACTGGCGGTAACCCGCGCCGTCCAGGCGCTCCATCGCCCACTCGTACATCTCCGCCTGGAGGTCCGGGTCGGGCTCCGGCACCGTGCCCTGGCCCACGTCGTAGGCCAGCTTCGTGCCCTCTTCGACCGTGAGCGCGTAGAGGGAGAGGTGGTCCGGCTCCAGCGCGATAGCCCGCTCGAGCGTCGATTGCCAGCGTTCGAAGGACTGCCCGGCGAGGCCGTAGATGAAGTCCAGGTTGATGCGCTGGAAGCCTGCCTCGCGCGCCCAGCGGTAGCCCTCGACGGCCTCTTCGGCCGTGTGGATGCGGTCCAGGGCCATCAGTTCGTCGTCGTGGAAGGACTGCACGCCGAAGGACAGGCGGTTGACGCCGGCATCGACGAGACCGCGCAAATAGCCGAGGTCGATCGTGCCGGGGTTGGCCTCGAGCGAGATTTCGGCATCGGGCTGGAGGGCGAAGGATTCACGGAGGGCGGACATGACGCGCTCGATCTCGGGGAGTGGCAGCAGGGATGGAGTACCGCCGCCGAAGAAAACGGTGCCGATGGGTGCGGGCTCAGGGCTGGGGCCCTGAGCCACGTGGCCCCAGAGGCGGATCTCCTCGACGAGAGCGTCGTCATAGGGGCGGATGAGATCGTCAAGTCCGGCGTAGGAGTTGAAGTCGCAGTAGGCGCACTTCAGCGAGCAGAAGGGGATGTGCAGGTAGAGGGAGAGGGGGTCGCTGTTCACGAGAATATGGTAGCAGGGTGGCGGTTGGAGGCGATGGGCACCCCCGTGAAACGCTACGGCTTCGATTCCTCAGCCTCCGCCGGAGTGTTGGATGCCGGCCCTTCGATTCCTCACGATGAGCGATGACTTTGACCCTCTGAGGCCTGCGCCCATAAACTCGTCTCATGCTTAAGGACACGAACTGCGGACAACTGCGCGCCGCCGACGACGGCCGCGACGTCGTACTCGCCGGCTGGGTGCATCGCCGGCGCGACCATGGCGGGCTCGTCTTCATCGACCTGCGTGACAACTCCGGCCTGGTGCAGGTCGTCTTCAATCCCAAGAGCTCGGCAGAGGCCACGGCCGTCGCTGAGCAGGCCCGCGGCGAGTACGTCCTGCGCGTGTCCGGCAAGGTCGCGAAACGCCGCCCCGGCACGGAGAACGCTGACCTGCCCACCGGCGAGATCGAGGTCCAGGCCTCGTCCGCCGAGGTGCTGAACCCCTCGAAGACCCCGCCGTTCTACATCACCGAGGACACCGACGTTGAGGAAATCCTGCGCCTCAAGTACCGCTACCTGGATCTCCGGCGGGAGCGGATCCACGGTAACATTGCCCTCCGCGCCAGGGTTGTCAAGTTCATCCGCGACTTCCTCACGGAGCGTGGGTTCACGGAGATCGAGACGCCCATCCTCACTGCCCCCACGCCCGAGGGCGCCCGCGACTACGTGGTGCCCAGCCGGGTGCACGCCGGCCACTTCTACGCCCTGCCGCAGTCGCCCCAGCAGTACAAGCAGTTGCTGATGGTGGCCGGCTTCGAACGCTACTACCAGATCGCGCGCTGCCTGCGAGACGAGGACCTGCGCGCCGACCGCCAGCCGGAACACACGCAGCTGGACCTGGAGCTGAGCTTCGTCTCAGACGAGGAGGACATCTTCCGTCTCACGGAAGAGCTGTACTATAGCCTGGCGACGACAGTGTTTCCGCATCGCAGGGTGCAGGCGCACCCGTTTCCGCGCATGACGTACGAGGAGTCGTTGCGCCGCTTCGGCACGGACAAGCCGGACCTGCGCTATGGCCTGGAGTTGTGCGATTTCACAGACGCCCTGCGAGACACGGAATTCAGCGTGTTCCGGGAGGTGATGGCGGCGGGAGGGGCAGTGCGCGGGCTGTGCGTTCCGGACGGCGAAGCTTTCAGCCGCAAGCAGGTGGACGACCTGACGGCGTTCGTGCGGCAGTACGGGGCGAAAGGGCTGGTCTCCATGGCCTTCCTGGGCGAAGGCGCTATGGATTCAGTGGCCGCGGACGACATCCGCTCTCCGGTGGCCAAATTCTTCACGCCGGAACACGCGAGAGAGATGGCGCGCATCGCCGGGGCCAAACGCGGCGATATGCTCTTGATGGTCGCCGACCGGCCGGCGGTTGCCAACCGGACCCTTGACGGGCTGCGGCGCGAGATCGCCTCGCGGCTGGAGCTAGTGGATCATCAGGTGCTTGCGTTCGCCTTCGTCACGCAATACCCGCTGCTTGAGTGGAGCGACACGGAGGAACGCTGGTCAGCTCAGCATCACCCGTTCACCTCGCCGTACCTGGAAGACCTGCCGCTTCTGGATAGCGATCCGGGCCGTGTGCGCTCCCATGCCTATGACCTGGTGTGCAACGGGTGGGAACTGTTCAGCGGGTCCATCCGTATCCACCGCCGGGAGGTGCAGGAGAAGATGTTCTCCGTGCTGGGGATCAGCCCGGAGGAGGCGAAGCAGAAGTTCGGGCACATGCTGGAGGCGTTCGAGTACGGGGCGCCGCCGCACGCAGGCATCGGTTCGGGCATCGACCGTCTCATGGCCGTGCTCACGGACGAGCCGGACATCCGCGAGGTCATCGCCTTCCCCAAGACGAAGTCAGCCGCCGACCCGATGATGGGCGCTCCGAGGCCGATCAGTCCCCAACAGCTCTCGGAGCTGCACATCGCCGTAACGGAAATCGAGGAAGAGCCGTCACTTTAACGGCGGCCGAACAATCCGTGGGTGTGGGCGAGCTGAACGCCCGCCCTACGCGGTCCGGCCATAGAACCGTAGGATGGACATTCAGCCTGCCCCGGTTAGCGAAGTGAGCCGCGGAGGATTGTTACAGGTTCGTTGTAGTCTGTTCCGGCAGCCGATGCTATGATGCGACAAAACCGCACCCGGGGCTCCCGTGCCCTTCTGGACTGAGGCCGAACACCAATGGAAACCCGCAGGCTAATCACCATCCTCACCGGCATAGCCGTGGCCATCGTGCTCGTCATCGGCGGCATCATCGTCATCAGCTCGCTCGGCGGCGGGGATGACGGCGGCGACTCCGTCGGCAACGGCGGAGATGACGGCGGCAACGGCGACGAATCGCCGACGCCTGTCCTGCCGGAGCGGCAGGAAGGGGAGCTGCGGCTCTTCGGTCCGGACCCGGTCACGCTGGACCCGGCCTGCGCCTCCGACGCCGGCTCGGCTGAGTACATCGTCGAGATCTTCTCCGGCCTGGTCTCGTTCGACCGCGACCTGCAAATAATCGGTGACATCGCGCAGGACTGGGACATCAGTCCCGACGGGACCGTCTACACCTTCCACCTGCGGACGAATGTGCTCTTCCATGACGCCTCCCGGCGCGTGACTGCCGGTGACTTCAAGTTCTCGATGGAACGCGCCCTCGACCCGGACACGTTGAGCACGGTCGGCGAGGTCTACCTGGACGACATCGCCGGCGCCACCGAATTCATCCGCGGTACGGCGGATGAGGTCAGCGGCATCAAGGTCGTGGACGACAACACGCTGGAGATCACGATCAAGGAGCCGAACAGCGTCTTCCTGGAGAAGCTGACCTACCCGACGGCCTATGTCGTGGACCAGCGCGAAGTGGGCGATTCCTCCTGCTTCGAGGGCGCGGAGTGGACGCTGACGCCTAATGGCACGGGACCGTTTCGGATGGCCAACTGGGAGCTGGGCCAGCGCATCGAGCTGGAGCCGAACAGCGGCTTCTACCTGGACCCGAAGCCGTCCCTGGCCAAGGTGACCTACATCCTCTCTGGCGGCTCCGCACTCACCATGTACGAGAACGACGAGATCGACCTCACCGGCGTCGGCATTAACGACATCGAAAGCATCCGCGACCCGAACAACCCGCTGAACGCGGAGCTCGTCGAGTCGGAGTCCCTGGACGTCTACTACATCGGCTTCAACACGCAGGAGGCGCCGTTTAACGACCCGAAGGTGCGGCAGGCTCTGAGCATGGCCATAGACAAGGACCTGCTGGCGACCGAGATCCTGGCCGGCCTTGTTGAGCCAGCGGAAGGGATACTGCCGCCGGGCATGCCGGGGTACAACCCGGACCTCACGGGGATCGGGTTTGACCCGGAAGGGGCGCGGGACCTCCTGAACGAAGCCGGCGGGCCGGAGGTGCTGCAGGACGTGGTGCTGCTGACGCCGGGCCGGGGAGCCAGTCCCGGTGACGTCCTCGATGCGATCGCGGCCATGTGGACCGAGAACCTGCAGCTGGACTTCGACATCCCGATCGAGCAGGAGGACCTGGGCCTGTTCCTGCGGGACCTCGACGAATCGAATTTCGCCATGTTCTCCCTCGGCTGGATAGCCGACTACCCGGACCCGCAGAACTTCCTGGACATCAAGCTACGCTCGACCAGCCCGAACAACGAGACAGGGTACTCGAACTCGCAGGTGGACGATCTCCTCGAGCAGGCGCTCAATGAGCCAGATGAGACCAAGCGGAACGACCTCTACCAGCAGGCCGAGCAGCTCATCGTCGAGGACGCGCCGTGGATTCCGCTATACCACGGTAAAGCCAGCGCCCTGATCAAGCCGTACGTGAAGGGCTATGAGATACCGCCCTTCGTGATACCCAACCTGCGCTACGTTAGCATCGAGAAGTAGGAGGGAGCGCCGTGCCCGGCGTCGCTGTCTACATCCTGCGGCGGCTGCTGCTCGTCCCGGTTATCCTGCTGGTCGTCTCCATCGTCACGTTTTCCCTGGGCCGCTTCGCCCCCAGCGACTACGTTGAGGTCTACGCCGGCGGCAAGTCGCGGCCCGAAGTCCTCGAGAGGATTCGCGAGGAGCGGGGTCTGAACGATCCTGTCCCGGTCCAATACGTGCGCTGGCTGGGGGATATCCTGCAGGGCGATTTCGGGGAGAGCCAGGTCTACCGGGGGGCGAAGGTGGCCGATGTCGTCTGGGAACGATTACAGGTTACCGTCCAGTACAACATCGTGGTGCTGATTCTCACGTTTGCCATCGGCCTTCCGCTGGGCACCTGGGCGGCCCTCAAACGCGGCACCTGGATGGACCCGGCGTCCATAGGCGCGTTCCTGGCCATCGCGTCGGTCCCCGTGGTTGTCGCCATCCCGATGCTGCAGTGGCTTCTTTCCGTGAAGCTCGATCTCTTGCCCGCGGCGGGGTGGCGTGAGCGTGACATCCTTGGTATGGAGATCGGTATTTTCTCCAAGGAGGCGATCCTCCCGATCATCGTGCTCACCCTTCCGGGAGTTGCCGGTCTCGCCCGTTACATGCGTGCCCAGGTGCTCGAAGTGCTGGACCAGGACTACGTGCGGACTGCCCGCGCCAAGGGGCTGAAGGAGTTCGTTGTCGTCACCCGCCATGTCACGCGCAATGCCCTGCTTCCTATCGTGACCATCATGGGGTTCGAGCTGGCCGCGCTGTTCAGCGGCGCGATCATCACGGAGACGCTGCTCGGCATTCCCGGCATCGGGAGCTACGCGTTCGAGAGCGTGGGCGCCCGGGACTACGACAGCATGATGGTGATTGTGCTGCTGGGATCAGCCACCTTCATGCTTGCCAACCTCGCCGTGGACGTGGCCTACGGCTTCATTGATCCGAGGATCACGCTTCGTGATCAGGCGGTGCGGACGT
>DASSZB010000207.1:0-2347 GCA_035702935.1 Dehalococcoidia bacterium | reverse complement strand
TGGTCACCAATTGCCAATTTCCCATTGCCTATTGCTCGACGAGAGGTAACCCATCGACGAACCAAAGCTGATAGAACTGCTGGAGTCACTCCAGCACGGCGCCGTCTCCGTGGACGAGGCGCTTGCCCGCCTGCGCGACCTGCCGTACGAAAGCATGGGCTTCGCCGAGCTGGACCACCACCGTGCCCTCCGCACCGGCTTCCCGGAGGTCGTGCTCGGCCTGGGCAAGACCGCGGAGCAGACCGCCGCCATCGCCGAGCGCATCGCCGCCCGTAGCGAGCGGCTGCTCGTCACCCGCGCGGATGTCGAATCCTACCGCGCCGTCAAGGAGCGGGTGCCGGACGCCGTCTATCACGCGGACGCCCGGGCCATCACCCTGGACCGTACCGGCGAACGGAAGCTGCCCGGCGTCGCCGTATGCTGCGCCGGTACCTCGGACCTGGCCGTCGCCGAGGAAGCCGCGGTCACCGCCGAACTCATGGGCAGCGCCGTCGACCGCCTGTATGACGTCGGTGTGGCCGGGCTGCACCGGCTGCTCGACAAACGGGGCACCTTGCAGACAGCCAAGGCCATCGTTGCGGTGGCGGGTATGGAGGGCGCGCTACCGAGCGTCGTCGCGGGGCTGGTTTCGGCGCCCGTCATCGCCGTGCCGACGAGCGTCGGTTATGGCGCCAGCTTCCGGGGCCTGGCGCCGCTGCTGGCCATGCTGAACGCGTGTGCCGCGGGCGTAGCGGTGGTGAACATCGACAACGGCTTCGGCGCTGGTTACCTGGCGGCCGTCATCAATAAGCAGGCGTGGGAGACGCCGAAAACCGAAGGCGGACAACCTTGAAGCTTCTTCTTGCGCTCCTCGCCATGTTGCTCCTGGTCCCCCTGGCCGCAGCTTGCGGCGACGACGATGGGGGCGACGACGGCGCCGGCACCGGAGACCCGTTCCACCGCGTTTTGGCCACCATGGTCCTCCAGATCGGTGACGTTCCTCCGGGAATGCAGAGCCTGGGCACCTCGTATTCCACCAACGAGCAGGCTGCCAGCGGCCTCGGCAGCGGCCCGACCAAGGACCAGCTCGACGCCTGGGGCCGCCTCCTAGGCCATTCCAACGACTTCCAGGCCACCGATCCGGCAACAGAGTCCAGCATCACCGCCGTCAGCACTGCCGTCAGCATCTACCAGGCCGCCGGGGGCGCGTCCGATTCCTTTGACAACCGCGTCAGCGCGGCACGGGCCGCTGACTGGGCAAACTCGCACTCGGATCTGGCCGAGTTCCAGCAAGAAGAGCTCGAACGTGACCTGGGGGTGGACGAGCTCCTCTGGCTGCACTTCACCGGGTTCAAGGAGATCGGCGCGGGCGACCGCCGTCTCATTTCGGACGACCAGGTGGTGTTCCGGATAGACCGCGCCTGGGGCTTCATCGGTGTCATCTCCACCGCCGCGTCCGGTGAGGAGGACCGCGGGTTCATGCTCCAGCAGGTGGAGGTCCTGGCCCGGACGCAGGCGCAGCACATGCGCGACGGCCTCAAATCAGAAGACCTGGAGTAGCGTTGTGGCCCGCGTCGCCTACCTTGACTGCTTTTCCGGCGTCAGCGGAGACATGCTCCTCGGAGCCGTCATCGATGCCGGCATCCCCGTCGAGGACTTGCGGGCGGAGCTGAACCGCCTGCCCCTCGATGGCTACGGCCTTTCCGCCACGCGCGTGAAGCGCGCCGGCATCGCCGCCACCCACGCCTGCGTGGACGTGCGCGGCGAGGCGGCTCCCCGGACACTGGCTGACGTTCTCCAGGTCATCGAGGCCTCCTCCCTGCCGGCCGTTGACCGCCAAAAAGGCGTCGCCGTCTTCCAGCGCCTGGCCGAGGCCGAAGCATCCGTCCACGGCGACACGGTCGAGACGGTCCACCTGCACGATGTCGGCGCGATTGACGCCATTGTGGATGTGATGGGGGCGATCTCCGGACTGCGCCTGCTGGGCGCCGAGCGGGTGTATTGCTCGCCGCTGCCGCTCGGTGATGGAGAAGTCCCGGGCCCGCATGGGACACTCCCCGTGCCGGCGCCCGCCACTCTCGAGCTCGTCCGCCGCGCCAGCGCGCCGGTCCGGGCCGTGTCTGCTTCTGGCGAACTGGTAACGCCCACCGGCGCCGCCATCGTCACCACGTTGGCGTCGTTCACTCGTCCGGAAATGACCATCGGACAGGTGGGATACGGCGCCGGCTCCCGCGATCCGGAAGGACGCCCGAACGTGTTGCGCCTCTGGATTGGAGAAGCGGCCGAGGCCCACACCCGCCCGATGCTGCTTATCGAGACCAATATCGACGACATGACCGGCGAGATTCTCGCCTACGTGCACGAGAAG
>DASSZB010000052.1:0-2468 GCA_035702935.1 Dehalococcoidia bacterium | reverse complement strand
AGGTCCGCCTCCGTCAGCTTCTCGGCCAGCCCGGGGGTAAGCACCAGGATGCGGTCGTCCTCCTCCAGTTCGAAGCGCCAGAAGTCCGGCCGGAACTCGTCGAACAGCCCCAGCGGCTCGTTCGCGTCGGGGATCCGCGGCGCCACGGGGAAGACGCTGCCCGCCCTGTATAGCACCGCGTTGGCCGGCGCCACCTGCGCCAGGTAAGCGTCCTGCTGGTAAACCGCCAGGCAGGATACGCCTGCCGCCACGCGGTGGTCCTTGATGCTTTTGCGGTTCCACTCCCGCAGGTTCTCGTGCGCCATCTCCAGCGCCCGCAAGAGCCCGCCCGTCAGCGACACCTTGCGCTTGTGGAAGTTGTCGCCGATGGCGTTCTTAAGGTCCTCGCAGAACTCCGCGCTCCCGGGCAGCGCCGGCTCGACGATCACGTAAATGTCGGAGGGGTCCTCGCTGCGCGATGGGTCAGGGAATGCGCCCACCCAGGGCGTGTGCTCCTTCGCCTCGCCCTCTTCGACGCCGAACTGGCCCACCCAAAGCATGTCGGGCTGATTATACCTCTCGCCCGGAGCCCGTTCCCCCAACACCCATCCCCGTAGCCGCGCAGCACACCTTTCCGATCTGGGCGTCCGTCTCGTGCCTGCCTTCCGTACCGGCGAGACCTTCCTTCAACGGCCCGTGTTGCGCCACCCACGTCGCTTGCGAACCCGATTCCCTCTGTCTAGCATGGACAGTGTCCTATTGGACAAAGTTCGGGCTCATCGAGACGCGCTACGCTGATCCGACGAAACCCGACGAACAGAAGGAAGGACACCAGCCATGTCACTCGCCCGCGTCCAATTTTTCTCAATCTCGCTCGACGGTTTCGGCACCGGCGAAGGTCTGAGCCGCGACGAACCGTTCGGCCACGCCGGCGAACGGTTGCACGAATGGATGTTCGTTACCCGCTGGTGGCACGAGATGGTCGGTGACACCGGCGGCAGCGGGGGCATCGACGACGCGTTCCTACGGATGCACGATCCAGGGGTCGGCGCTGAGATCATGGGTGCCGGAAAGTTTGGCTATCCCGGCTGGCAGGAGGACCCCGAATGGAAGGGCTGGTGGGGTCCCAACCCGCCGTTCCACACCCCGGTCTTCGTCCTCACTCACCACCCGCGCCCCTCGATCGAGATGGAAGGCGGTACGTCGTTCCACTTCCTCGACGCGTCGCCTGCCGAGGCCCTTGAGACGGCCCGCGCGGCCGCGGGCGGCCAGGAAGTCCGCATCGGCGGCGGTCCCACCGTGATCCGGGACTTCCTTGCAGCCGGGCTCATCGACCACATGCACATCGTGGTGGTTCCGATCCTGCTAGGGCGAGGCGTACGTCTCTGGGATGGCCTGGAGGGCATCGAGAAGGACTACGCGATCGAGGCTACTTCCTCGCCGAGCGGGGTCACGCATGTGACGTTCTCCCGTGCGGATCTCTGAACGCCTCGGTCGATGACCCGGAGGGTGGCTAGGGCTCAAGGCGGTGTCCTACGTCTCCACGCCAATGCCCGCTCCATGGCCGATAATTTGCCAAATAATTCGCCAAAATGTGACCTATGTCACATTTATCTGAGTCGCCGCTTAGTTAGCATGACGGTAGATAAAACACGGTCCCCTCGACCGACCCCTCCCCCATGGAGAAGGGCCCCGAATGGCGAGTCGGGGCCCTTGTCTTTGTCTGCGGAAATCGAAGGGCGGGTTTCAAACCCGCCCCCACGCGACACTTCTGGCCGGCTAGCCGCCCGGCTTCTGCGTGAACAGCTGCTCCCGCCACTCACCCCCGCGCACCTTGGCCTGCTGGATGACGTCCTTCGGCACGTCGAACTTCATGATCCCGCCGGGGCCTACGCCCTCTTCGCGCAGGCACGCCGGAAGGTCGTCGTCTGCCTCGGTCAGCCCGGCCCGCTTGCTGAACTCCCACTCGTTTGACAGGCACTCCCAGCCAATCTCCGCGATCTGCTCCCGCGAGACTTCCGAGCCCACCATGTGGCCGTAGAACGCACGGACGTTGTCGAGGCTCGGCTGCAGGAACATGCAAAAGCCGGACGAGTCGCAGACCGCGTTCACCATCTGCGCCTCCTGCGAGGCCACGGCGAACTGGTCGGGCGGCAGCCCCGGGTTCACGATCAGGCCCGCCGTGTGGTCCGCACCCATCGCGCTTGATCCGTACGTCACGCCCGTCGCCTTCAGCGGCCGCGGGTCCCAGGCCGGCACCGCCTGACCCTTCACGATCGGCACGCGGGCATGGTTGAAACGCTTGCCCACCGTCTCCGCGCCGTTGCCGATGGTTGTGCCCATGTCCGTGCCGTTGGCTACTTCCTCCAGCAGCTTCTTCATGCCGGAGACGTTGCCCCACTCCATCTGCCCCGCGTCCATCAGCACAGCGATCGCGGCGCCCGCTTCAATCGTATCGACGCCGATCTCGTCACACAGCCTGTCCAGCT
>DASSZB010000423.1:0-4605 GCA_035702935.1 Dehalococcoidia bacterium | reverse complement strand
CCATCAGCTCGTCGAGCAGCTTGCGGCTGCCGGAGCCGGGCTCGCGATTGACGATCCGGACGTCGTGTCTGGCGAGGTCCGCGGCGGAGCGCAGGGCCTTCGGGTTTCGCGGCGCGACGATGAGCCCCTGCTCCCACGAGGCATAGGTGACGACGAAGCCCCCCTTGCGGTCAAATGCGCGCCGGGCCTGGGCGACGTTCGCCTCCTGGCCGTCTCCGGGCAGGTGCGAGCCGGCGACGTGCGCCAGTCCGCGGGGCAGGGCATCCAGCGCAGACTGGCTGGACGCATGCAACCAGAGGAGCCGCCCCTGCGGGAGGCTTCGCGATACCCACGAGACGAGCACGGTGAGGCTGGGATCGCAGCCCAGCAGCACCGCCGTTTTTGCAGGGGCGTCAGTGGGCGCCAGCATCGTGACGGATGCGGAGCCAGCGGCGATGGCGTCGGCCGGTTGGAAGCCCTCGATTATCGATCGCATGCCGGTCAAGGAGTGCGCTACGAGCGCGTCACCGACGCGGGCGAGGGCCACCCTCTCTCCATGCTCGAGCGTCTCGGCGCTCGTGAGGACGGAGCGGTGCAGAGCGGAGACCGGCAGGGAGAAGAGGTCTTCGACGCGGGAGTCCAGGGCCTGGGCCAGGCGAAGGGCGACGGCGGCGTTCGGCGTGTACCGGCGCATCTCGATGCCGTTCACGGCCTGGCGCGTGATCCCGGCGCGTTCGGCAAGCTCCCCCTGTGAGAGGCCGCGCTCCCCGCGGACTTCGCGCAGCCGGTTCACCAGGTCATCGTCGGTAGTCCCGCGTCCCATGCCTCGGAGAGTATGGGATTACGGACAAGGCGTCAATAATCCAATACCCCACACCTGTCGGGCTAAGCCTGAGCGAATGCGGCCGGGGCCAGTTAGGGCCCGGTGCTGGGCTCGCTGGTAACGGTGCCTTTGGGTCCGCCGCCAAAGGCAGGGGTGGCCGGCGCCGGGGACGGCACGGTCACCGGCTCATCCTCCAGGTCGCCGATGTCGGGCACGAACTCGCCCTCGGGGCTCACGTAGTGGACCTTGCGCAGCGGGACTTCTTTCATGAAGGCGCTGATGGCGACGGCGATGAGCATGATGAACACCGAAATGTAGAAAGCGTCGGAGATGCCTTCGGCGAGTGACATCCTCACACCGTGGATCGTCTGCTGGAAGAGTTCGGCGCCGCCCTGCGGCAATGCCAGGAAAGCCTGCTCGATGCGGCTTGAAGCCTGCTCATTCAGCAAGAACTGCGGGTCCTTTATCGCGTTCATGAGCTGCGGCTGGTCCTGCACGCCCTGGGGAAGGTTCCGGGCCAGGTCGTCGTGGTAGTGCGACTGTATCAGGGAGAACATGACGGCCACGCCCATGACGCCGCCGACTCCCCGCAGGAACTGGATGGTCGAAGTGGAGACGCCCATCACCTTGTAGGGGACGACGTTCTGGACAGCCAGCATGAAGAGCGGCATCGATGCGCCGAGGCCGATCCCAAACACCACCATCGCAACGCGGGCGTCCATCATGGTCGCGTTGACGTCCATGCGCGAGAGCATATACATCCCGGCGACCATCACGAGGATGCCGGCGACGCCGAGGATGCGGTACTTGCCAAACCGTGACATGAGTTGTCCCGAGACGGCGCTGGCCATGGCCATGGAGATCATCATGGGCATGGTCACGAGCCCGGAGTTGGTGGCCGACGAGCCGATGACGCCCTGGACAAAGAGCGGGATGTAGAAGAGGCTTCCCATCATGGCGAAGCCCGTGACCAGCATGACAAGGGCAGAAACCAGGACCACGCGGTCCTTGAAGAGGAACACCGGGATCAGCGGTTCGTCCGTCCGGAGCTCCACGTAGGCAAAGATGACGATGCCGGCGGCGGCCCAGGAAAGCATGGCGATGATCTGAAACGACGCCCACTCGTAGCGGCTGCCCGCCCATGAGAGCGCCAGCAGCATGGGCACGACGGTGGCCAGCAGGATGACGATCCCCCGATAGTCCAGGCGCGCCTCGCGGTTGGGGCGGATGTTGGGCATGCCGAGCATGAGGACGGTCAGGGCCACGCCGCCGAGCGGGATGTTGACGTAGAACACCCAGCGCCAGCTGGCGTGATCCGTCAGGGCGCCGCCGATAAGCGGCCCCAGTACGCTGGCCGAGGCGAACACGCCAGACATGAGGCCCATCCAGCGGCCGCGCTCGGCCGGGGGAAAGACGTCGCCGACGACTGCGAAGGCGATGCCCATGATCATGCCGGCGCCCAGGCCCTGGATCACGCGAAAGGCGATGAGTTGCTCGACGTTCTGGGACGTGCCACAGAGGGCCGAACCGAGCAGAAGCGTGACGATCCCGGCCATGTAGAACGGCTTGCGGCCAAATATGTCCGTCAGCTTGCCGATGACGGGAACCGTGGCGGTGGAGGAGAGCATGAAAGCGGTCCCCACCCAGCTGAAGAGCCCGAAATTACCCAGGTCGGCGATGATACGCGGCATCGAGGTGCCGACCACCGTCTGGTCCATGGCCGCGGTGAACATACCCAGGAGCGTGCCGACCATGACAACAACCTTGGTGTGCGTGCTCATCTGGGAAATGGATTCGACGCCCGGCGCCACGGTTGCAGCCATCAGCGGGCCCCCACGCGGTCTGCCTCGCGGTGCGCCTCGGCGGCCTCCGCGGCGGCGGCGAGGTCACGCAGCGCGGCTACCAGCCGGTCCAGCTGCTCCGGGTCCATCTGGCGGAAAATGCTGTACAGCTGCTCGCGCCCGGTGCGCTCCAGTTCGCGGACCATCTTCTGAGCCGAAGGCGTCAGGTGGTGCCGCACCAGGCGGCGGTCGCTGTCGTCGACCTGGCGCTCGACAAGGTGGTTGCGGACCAGGCGGTCCATGATGCGCGTCAGGGTAGAGGGCGTGACCTGCAGGCTCTCGGCGAGCATGCCGGCAGAGGCCCCTTCATTGCTGCGCACGAAGAAGAGCACCCGCAGCTGCGTCATCGTCAGGCCGAGCCCGGCCCAGGCCTCGAGGCGGCTGGGGTCGGATCGGACGATCGTCCGCGCGAGGAGCTGGAAGGCCTCTTCGAGCTGATTGTTGTTACTGTTCAAGAAATGATTGTATCCAGTGCAAATATTTACGTAGTGGCAATAGTTTAACACAACCCCGGTCCCGTGAACGCCGGTGATACCATTACCCGCGTGAACGAGTTCGAAACTCCCGCGGAGAACGAAGCGCTCAAAATGGCCATCTCCGCGCGCATCGAGCGCGAAGGCCCGATCACGTTCCGCGATTTCATGGAGATGGCGCTCTACGCCCCCGGCCTGGGCTATTACACATCCCGCCGGGAGAAGATGGGGCGCTCAGGAGACTACGTGACGAGTCCAGAGGTGAGCCCGATCTTCGGCGCCATGATCGGCCGGCAGATGCGCGAGATGTGGGAAGCACTAGACCGGCCCGTCACCTTCGATGCTGTCGAGGCCGGCGCCGGCAACGGCACGCTTTGCCGCGACATCCTCCGCTGGTCGCGGCGGGCTGCTCCCGAGTTCCACGACAGGCTGCGATACACCGTCGTCGAGACGAGCGAAGCGCTCGCGGACCGCCAGCGGGAGACGATTGAGGCGGAAGGCTTGCTGTCTGCGGTCGAGTGGCGGGCGGAGCTCCCTGAGGCCGTGGAGGGATGCATCCTCTGCAACGAACTCCTGGACGCCATGCCCGTTCACCGCGTCTTTGTCCAGGATAGGGCACTTCGCGAAGTCTTCGTGGGCTGGGAGGGCGGCGCCTTCCGCGAGGAACTCGCCGCGCCCTCTACGCCAGAAATTGGGGATTACTTCCGGCGGCTGGGGATTCTGCCCGGCGAGGGCTGCCACGCCGAGGTCAACCTTGCGGCCGCGGCCTGGGTGCGTGCGGCGGCGTCGGCGCTGCAGCGCGGTTTTCTCCTAATCTTCGACTACGGGTACGAGGCGGCGGAGCTTTACGCGTCATGGCGCACGGGAGGCACGCTTCTCTGCTTCTACCGGCACAATCCCGGCGACGATCCCTACGTCCGGATCGGCCGGCAGGACATGACATCCCACGTTGACTTCACCACCATCCGGCGGTGCGGCGAGGGGGAGGGGTTGAGTACGCTGGGCCTCGCACCGCAATCCGAATTCCTGATGAACCTGGGCCTTCCCGACGCGCTTCCCGCGATCGGTGAAGGCGAGACAAACCTGGAGGAGTACTACATACGCCGCCGGGCCGTCGTCGAACTGGTCGACCCGGCAGGCCTCGGCCGCATCAAGGTGCTCGTCCAGGCCCGTGGCGCCGGCGATGTGGACCTGACGGGCTTCCGCGGCGCGAAGGACGCTTGAGGCATGCCGGACGCAGGAGACCGGGCTCCTGATTTCGCGCTCCCGGCTACCACGGGCGAGGTCCGCCTCAGCGAGCTGTTGGCCGCCGGGAAGGTCGTGCTGGCCTTCTACGCCGAGGACAATACGCCGCTCTGCTCGAGCGAAGTGGCCATGCTGCGCGACGACTACGACGTCATCAAGAAGCTCGGCGCGGAGCTCCTGGCAGTGAGCGCCGATACGCTTGAATCGCACGAAGATTTTGCGAGACACATCGGTGGCGTCCCCT
>DASSZB010000371.1:0-9108 GCA_035702935.1 Dehalococcoidia bacterium | reverse complement strand
CTCAGTAACGAGCAGATGCTCGAGATGTACTACAAGATGGGCCTGGCGCGGGCCCTGAGCCTGCGGCAACGCCAGTTGCAGCGAATGGGCCGTGGGCCGATGACCTTCAGCGGGGAAGGCCACGAGGCCGCACAGGTGGGCAGCGCGTTCGCCCTGCGGCCGGGCACCGACTGGCTGTTCACCTACTACCGCGACATCGGCGTTGTGCTGACCGTGGGCATGATCCCGCAGGACGTCCTCATGAGCTTCTTCGCGAAGCGAGACGACATCAACAGCGGCGGCCGCAACATGCCGTCACACTACAGCAGCCGCGCGCTAAGGATCGTCTCGGAAGGCGCGCCGGTGATGACGCAGGCGCCGCACGGCGCCGGCACGGCGCTGGCTTCCAAGCTGCGCGGCTTGGACGAGGTGAGCGTGGTCTATTCAGGTGAAGGGGCGACAAGCACGGGCGACGCCCACGAGGCGATGAATTTCGCTGGAATTCACAAGCTGCCGGTCATCTTCGTCTGCGAATTCAACCAGTATGCGATCTCCGTGCATTACAAGAAGCAGATGGCGATCGAGAACGTGGCCATCCGTGCTGAGGGATACGGCTTTCCGGGCGTTACCGTGGACGGGAACGACGTGCTCGCCGTCTACGGCGCGATGAAGGACGCCGTGGAGCGGGCGCGCAAGGGCGAAGGCCCAACGCTTCTCGAAGCGAAGACCTACCGGCTTGTGCCCCACAGCAGCGACGACGACGACCGCCGGTACCGCAGCCGGGAGGAGGTCGAGGAGTGGTCCACGAAGGACCCGATCGGCCGCTTCGCAAAGGTGCTTCGGGACGCCGGCGCACTTGACGATGGCAAGGACAGGGAGATTGCTGACCGCATAAGCCGCGAGGTGGACGAGGCGATGGAGTTCGCGGAGAACGCGCCGGCCTCGGAACCGGAATCCGCTTTGCTGAACGTCCTGGTGGACAGAAAGGACAACTAAGATGGCCGAGAAGACGATGGTAGAGGCCGTCCGCGACGCCATGATGGAAGAGATGAAGCGCGACGAGCGCATCATTGTGATGGGCGAGGACGTCGGCGAGGGCGGCGTCTTCCGGGCCACCGAGGGCCTTATGGCGGAGTTCGGGGCGGACCGGGTGATGGACACGCCGCTGGCGGAGTCCTGCATCGTGGGCGCGGCCATCGGCGCCTCATTGAACGGTATCCTGCCGATTGCCGAAATACAGTTCGCCGATTTCAGTCACCCGGCATTTGACCAGATCGTGAGCGAGGCGGCGCGCCTGTACTACCGCTCAAACGGCACCTGGAGCTGCCCGATAACCATCCGGACGCCTTTCGGCGCGGGCATCCACGGCGGCCCGTATCACTCCCAGAGCATCGAGGCGTTCTACGCCCACGTGCCCGGCCTGAAGGTGGTGTGTGTGGCCACTCCCTATGACGCGAAGGGGCTGCTCAAATCGGCTATCCGCGACCCCAACCCCGTGGTGTTCCTGGAACACAAGAAGGCGTACCGGCTCCTCCGCCAGGAGATCCCTGACGACGACTACACCATACCCATCGGTAAGGCGGAGACGAAGCGCGTAGGGTCCGACATTACGCTGGTAACATACGGCATGATGGTGCACCACTCGCTGAAGGCGGCGGAGACCGTGCAGGCCGAGGACGGAGTCAGCGTGGAAGTGATCGACCTGCGCAGCGTGTCGCCCTGGGACAAGGAGTGCGTGCTGGAGTCGGTCAAGAAGACGGGCAAAGCACTCATCGTGTACGAGGACAACATCACCGGCGGGTTTGGCGCCGAGGTGGCTGCCACGATAGCGGAGCGGGCCTTCGAGTACCTGGACGGCCCGGTCATGCGGGTGGCTTCACCAGATGTGCCGATTTCGCCGTACGCGGGACACCTGGAGAAATACATCTTGCCCAACCCCCAGAAGATCGCCGAGGCCATCCGCAAGCTGGCCGGATACTGACAGGGAGGCCACCTATGGCGTTCACCCTCAAGCTGCCGGAAGTCGGTGAGACTGTCACCGAGGGCACGATCGAGCGCTGGCTGAAAAAGCCCGGCGACCAGGTAGCGAAGTACGAGCCGATCGTGGAGGTCAACACGGACAAGGTCAACGTGGAACTGCCGTGCCCAGTCTCCGGAACGCTGAAGGAGATCCTGGCCCAGGAAGGCGAGACGGTCGCCGTTGGCGCCGACCTCTGCGTTATCGACGAGGTGGCGGGCGAGGTCCCCGCGGAAATCGGGCCGCCGAAGCCGGCGGAGGAGCCCGCACCCGCGAAGGCGCCGGCAGCCGCGCCGGAACCCGAGCCTGTGGCCGCCGCAGCCCCCTCACCCAGCCGTAACACATCCGGCAACGGAGCGCGTCAGCCAAACCGGGCGACGCCACGCGTGCGTAAGCTGGCAGAGGAGTTGGGCGTGACTCTCGAGGCCCTCGACGGAACCGGTCCGGGTGGCCGCATCGTGGAGGAAGACGTCCGCGCCGCCGCCGCAGGAGCCCCCGCGAAGGCCGGAGTGGCCGTCGAGGCGCCACCCGCTGCCGCCGCCCCTGCGCGGCCGGGGCAGGCAGCGCCCTCCCATCCCGGCGCAGACGAGGAATCAGTGGCGCTCACAGGCATCCGCAAGACGATCGCGCAGAGGATGTCCGCCTCCGCCTTCAGCGCGCCATCGGCCTGGCTGGCGATGGAGGCCGACGTTACCGAACTGGTCAAGCTGCGCGAGTCGAAGAAGGAGGCGTTCCGCCAGCGGCACGGCGTAGACCTGACATACCTGCCGTTCATGGCCCATGCCGTCGCCCAAACGCTGCTTGAGCATCCGTACCTGAACGCATCCTGGGGCGAGGACAAGATCGTCCTCAAAAAGCGCATAAACCTCGCCATCGCCGTCGCCACCGACCGCGGGCTGATGGTGCCCGTTGTGAGGGACGCCGACCGGCTCAGCGTCGCCGGGTTGGCGCGGGCGATGAGTGACCTCGGCGAGCGGACACGGGACAACAAGCTGACGCTGGAAGACGTCCAGGGGGGCACCTTCACCCTGGACAACACGGGCGCTTTCGGGGCACTGATCTCCCAGCCAATCATTAACCACGGTCAATCCGCGATCATCACGCTGGAGGCGATCACGAAGCAGCCGCGGGTGGTGGCCGACAGCGCGATTGCGGTGCGGTCTGTGGTGATGATCTGCCTTTCGTTTGACCACCGGGTAATGGACGGTCACCAGGCCGGGTACTTCCTGCGGGACGTGAAGAAACGGCTCGAGGCGTTCGGGCCGGAGTCCGGCATCGACTGATGCCCGGCCTTGCCATTTGCGAATACGCCTGGCTGGGCCGGGTCGGATACGCCGAAGCCTGGGAGCTACAGAAGAAGCTGGCGCGCGAGCGTGCCGCTGGCGCGCGGCCGGACACGCTGCTGCTCCTGGAGCACCCGCCGGTCTACACGACCGGCAAACGGGACGCGAACTCTAACCTCCGCCTACCGGAGGAGATGCTGGGCGCGCCCCTCGTGCAGACGGACCGGGGTGGTGACATAACGTTTCACGGCCCGGGGCAGCTAATCGCCTACCCGATCATCGAATTGCGCGAGGCGCGGCTCGGTGTCATGGAATACGTCCGACGGCTGGAAGAGGTTATCATCGGCACGCTTCGCCGCGTGGGCATCGAGGCGAGTGTGATCTGCGGCCTCACCGGTGTCTGGGTGGGCGACGAGAAGATTGCAGCCATCGGTGTGCGGGTGGGACGCCCTCCGGGCACCGGTGGATGGGTGACGACGCATGGCCTGGCGCTAAACGTGGACGTGGACCTGGAGTGGTTCCAACGGATCGTCCCCTGCGGAATCGCGGACAAGGGTGTGACGTCGATTGAGGCGTTGCTCGGCCGGACGAACCCTGTTGACGAGGTTGCGGCATCCCTGACGGAGACCTTCGGTGAAGTATTCTGTCGCGAGATGCGGCCTCTGAACACCTTGTTAACCCGGCCACAAGCCTCTGTACGGTGACAGTGCTCTCGATTAAGATAGGTCTGCGGACCAAGCTGAAGAGTGTGACTTCCGTCACACCTAGGCGCCCCCACCAACTCCTACAATAGCCTCTGACCGGGCCAGCCCCGGAAGACGGCGCGCACGGGATGTGACGGGCCGATTTTTGTGCCAGATAGAAGTGCCGGAGAGGAGGCAGGCATGAGCCTGACCGAGAGCACAGCGCAGCCGGCGGCAGCCGGCGATGCGGCAGGACGAAGCCATCAAAGCATCATCGAGGCGGTCAATGTCGTTAAGACCTACGACACCGGCAAGGTGCAGGTGCAGGCCCTGCGCGGGCTGAGCCTCCGCATCAAGCGGGGTGAGATAGTAGCGATCATGGGCCCGTCCGGCTGCGGAAAGACAACGCTGCTGAACTGCCTTTCGGGCCTGGATGTGGTAGATAGCGGCGAGATCTACGTCGAAGGCGTAAACCTGGCGACGATGTCGGACAACAAGAAGACGGAGCACAGGGCCCGCCGCATGGGATTCGTTTTCCAGTTCTACAACCTGCTCCCCGTGCTTTCGGCAGTGGAGAACGTCGAGCTGCCCCTGCTGGTCTCGGGCGTCTCCGCGAAGGAAGCCCGCAGGCAATCCATGGATGCGCTGGAGATTGTGCACCTCACGGATTGGGCCACCCACAAGCCGGCGGAACTCTCCGGAGGACAGCGCCAGCGCGTGACCATAGCGCGCGCCCTCGTGAACCAGCCGGCCATCGTCTGGGGCGACGAACCGACAGGGGACCTGGACAGCCAGAACGCGACCGAGATCATGGACCTGCTGAACGAGCTCAACAAGCGCCACAGCCAGACGTTCGTCCTCGTCACCCACGACCAGGGAGTGGCCCAGCGTACCGAGCGGATCATTCGCATGCAGGACGGCCAGATCATCAGCGATCAGCGGCTGGTGAACCGCGATGCCGGGATCTGGGCGCCGGCCGAGGAATAAAACCCATGGATTCGATGTTCGGGATCTCGATGAACACGATCATGCTTGTGCTGGCGGGACTGCTGGCCGTTTCGCTGAGCACCGTCGTAATCGTGTTCATCCGCAACCGGATCATTTTCCTGATGGGTCTCCGGAACATCCCGCGCCGGATGGCGCAGACGGTCCTCATAATCATCGGGCTCATGCTGAGCACGGTGATCATCACGGCAGCATTCACGACCGGCGATACCGTCGACTACAGTATCACCAAGCAGACCTATGACCTGGCGGGGCGCACCGACGTCCTCCTGGACGGACAGGTGGGGAGAACGGGCGCCAGCGACAACGCCAACATCGCGGGGGCGGAGTACCGGCGCTTCCTGGCGGCGGCTGACAAGGCGGACTTGCAGAACGTCGACGGCTATACGGGATTGCTGGCCGAGCCGGTGCCGGTAGTCAACACGAGGACCAGCTTGAGCGAACCCTCCATATCATTCGTCGGGGTGGACTCGGAGCGCATGTCCGGACTCGAGGACGTGATAGACGCATCGTCCGGAGATGCGCTCAGCCTGGATGACCTCAGGCCCGGTGAGGTCTACATGAACGAGAGCGCCGCCGACGAACTGGACGCGGAGACCGGCGACGCCCTCACCGTTTACGTCCAGTCCCAGCCCCGGGAGTACACCGTAAAGGCAATTGTCAGGGACACCCTCGTGGGGGGTGCGACGAGTTTTGATGCCCCGGAAGGCATGGTGGCGCCCTGGTCGGAGGTGTCCGAGCTGTTCGGCGAAGACGAGGTCACACTGATCCTTATCTCGGCGACCGGCGGAGTGCGCGATTCCCTTTCGTCGACGCCGGATGCCGAGGCGGAAGTCCAGCAGCTGATTGATGACAACCGGCTCCGGCTTGAGGTCAGTGACACGAAGGCGGACTTCGTTGACCAGGCGGAGGAGATCGGGAACTTCATGACCACATTCTTCCTCATACTCGGGCTGTTCTCTATCGGCGCGGGAATGCTACTGATCGTCATGATCTTCGTGATGCTGGCGGCGGAGCGGAAGTCGGAGATGGGGATGGCGCGGGCCGTCGGCACCAAGCGGCTGCACCTGGTAGAGATGTTCCTGGCGGAAGGCACCGGGTACAACCTGGTCTCGGCGATTGTCGGCGTGCTCCTGGGGATCCTCGTGGCGTTCGCCCTGACCACGGCGGCCTCAGCTATCTTCGAGACGTTCGGGTTCACGTTCACGCCGCACGTGACGCTGCGCACGGCCCTGATCTCCTACAGCCTCGGTGTTGTCTTGACCTTCGCTACGGTGACCTTCTCTTCCTGGCGGATCTCCAACTTGAACATCGTTGCGGCGATTCGCGGAACAGAGGAGAACATCCACCGGGAACCAGGCGCTACTGTCAACTGGGGCTGGCTGGCGGTGTCTATCCCGGCACTGATTGTCCCGCCGCTGGGACTGTGGCTACTCTGCCGGAAAGGACTTGGTCTGCCCTGGTCGTGGCGCTGGGTGCTGATATCCATTCCGTTGCTGGTGATCCCGCCGCTGGGCCTCTGGTTCATGCTGAGGAACGGCTTTGGCGTGCCGTCGGCGTGGATCATGGGCTGGGGATTCATCGTCATCGGCGCCCTGTTCTTCTGGCTCGGCCTTGATACCGACAAGGCATTCCCATTCGCGCTCGGCTTTTCTCTCATGGGCGCAGGGATTGCCCGCGTGATGACCATGTTCGGCCTGCCTGCTCGGCCGGCGTACACGGCCATGGGACTGATCCTGCTCCTGTTCTGGGGTCTGACGGCAGGAGAACGCCTGACCTGGCTCTTCGGAACCCTGGAGGGTGACGTGGAGATGTTCTTCCTGAGCGGCGTCGCCATGGTCTCGGCCTCCACCTTCGTGCTCATCTACAACTCCGATATCTTCATGGCGGCGGTATCGCGCTTCGGCGGGGCGTTCGCTCCGATCCTCCCGGCGGTCCGCACAGCCGTGGCTTACCCGATGGCTAACCGTTTCCGCACTGGTATGACCCTGGCCATGATCTCGCTCGTCATCTTCGCGCTGACAACCATGTCCGCCATGAACCTGAACTACGACAAACTGTTCCTGAAAGACGAGTCGCGCGGCGGCTGGGACGTGCAGGTCGTGGAAAACCCCAACAACCCCTTCCCCACCGTCCGCGAGGCCCTCGAGCAGGCCGGCTCTCCGCCGGTCGTTAACGAGATTCGCGCCGAGGGCGCGGTACTGGTTGCGGGCTTTGACAGCGCCACCGAGGTCCGGCAGGGTGAAGACGCCGGCTACGACGACTACCCTGTCAGCGGGTTGACAGATGATTTCATCCAGAACGCCAGCGTCCCGCTGGACAAGATAGCGAACGGGTACAAGGACGCGGCAGCCGTCTGGCAAGCGCTGCAGACGGAGCCGGACGCCGCTATCATCGATAGCTTCGTAATCCAGGGCGGCTTCGGTCCCAGCGAGTTCTCCCTGGATGGTATCCCGACTGAAGGCGACACCTACGACGCGCCGACCATCAACGTGCGGGACGCCACGAGCGGCATGAAGAAAGACGTGCGCGTGATAGGGGTGATCAGCTTCGGCGCGAGCAGCAACTTCCCCGGGATATACATGGGAGATGACGCCTTTGAAGGGGTGTTTGGCAAGCCAGAACTGTCCATGCACTTCGTGGCGCTGACCGATCCCGACAACTCCCGCGACGCCGCCCGCGACATCGAAGCCACTTTGGCGACGGCCGGCGTGCAGGCTGACTCCCTGCAGCAGATCGCGGACGAGAACAACGCTCTTTCGCGGAGCTTCCTGTACCTGATGCAGGCGTTCATGGGCCTGGGGCTGGTCGTGGGGATTGCCGCCATCGGTGTGATCGCCTTCCGCACCGTCGTGGAACGCCGCCAGCAGATCGGAATGCTGCGGGCAATCGGTTACAAGAAGTCGATGGTGTCGCTGAGCTTCCTGCTGGAGTCTTCGTTCGTGACCGTGACGGGCGTGGCCACCGGGACCATCCTGGGATTGTGGCTGGCCTTCTTCCTGGTGACGAGTGACAGCTTCCCGGGCGATGGCAACAAGTTCTACGTCCCCTGGCTGGAAATCGTTGTGATCTCGGTGCTGACGATCGTCGCCTCATTCTTCATGACGCTGATCCCCTCGCAGCAAGCAGCCAGCATCCCCACCGCCGAAGCCCTGCGCTACGAATAATGCCTACGGGATAGCGCCGCCCTCCTTGAGGGCGATGATGCGGTCCCAGTCGTAGCCGAGCTCCAGCAGCACCTCTTCGGTGTGCTGGCCGAGTTCCGGCGGCAGGCCTTGCGGCGCCCAGGCAGTCTCCGAGAAGTCGGCGGGCGTGGCCACCATCTTCACGCTTTCCCCGTCGGGGCCGGGGACGTCCACGAACGCTCCCGCCTGCTGGACCATTGGGTCCTTGATCACCTCGTGCGGGTAGTTGACGGGCGCCCACCAGACGTTGTTCGCGGTCAGGATCTCCCCCCACTCGGCCAGGGATTTGGTGGCGAAGACGGCGTCCAGCTCGGCCACCAGGGCAGGGCCGTTGCCGCGCCGCACGTCGATATTCTTGAAGCGCTCGTCCTCCATCAGGTCGGGGCGGCCGACGGCCCGGCAGAGGTCCGGCCAGTGCCGGTCGGCCTGAAGGAGCAGGAGCCAGAACCACTTGCCGTCGCCGGCCTGGTAGGAGTCGATGATGGGGTTGATGGCCGTGTGGCGGTCGTAGGTGAGCACGGGTATCCCAAGGCGCATCGACAACATCATGTCCCACCCGATCATGTACACGCCCACGCGCACGAGGGGTACTGAGACGTGCTGCCCTTTGCCGGTCTTCTCGCGGGCCAGAAGCGCCGCGCTGACGGCCCCCGCGAGCATCTGGCCGGTCATGTGGTCGCCCATGCCGCCGCGCTGCTGGGGGATAGGCGCGCCGGGGGCAGTGAGCGCCATGGCGACGCCGGCCTGCGCCCAGAACGCGCCGATGTCGTATGCGGCCGTGTCCTTCGCCTCGGTATCGGGGCCGTACCCCGTTATCTGGCCATACACCAGGCGTGGGAATCGCTCACGCAGCTGGGCGTAGCTGACGCCGAATTCCTCGAGCACCCGCGGCCGGTTGTTGGTGACGAAGACGTCAGCATCGCCGATTAACTGGAAGAGGATCTCTCGCGCTTCCG
>DASSZB010000288.1:0-3395 GCA_035702935.1 Dehalococcoidia bacterium | reverse complement strand
CGGAATCCACGCCCGCCGTCGCCTCGAGACGTCCGGCAAGGGTATCGAGATCCGCCTGGTCGGGAGCGCCGTTTTGACCCTGCGCTATCACCATGATGGGCGAGTTGAATCCGGGGCCGAAGCCCTCCGAGAGCAGGTCGTACGCCTGCCGGCTGGTGTCCTCTTCAGGGCGGTTGCCTGCGTCACCGAAGCCCAGGCGCAACGAGAAGAGAGGCACCGCCAGCAGTAGCAGAAGTGCCGCGCTGCCGATGGCTGCGGGCCAGGGGTGGGCCTGGATAACCCGGCTCCAGCGGCGCCAGACCGTGGCGTGGATCTCACCGGGCTTCTCCTTGCGATGCGGGAGACCGAACTTATCGATGTTCCGGCCGGCAAACCCGAGAATCGCCGGGAGCAACGTCAGCGCAGCCGTCATCGTGATGAGGACCGCCACGATGGCGCTCAGGCTCACGGCACGTATGGCGTCCAGGTTCATCAGGAACATGCCGAGTAGCGAGATGACCACGGTCAGCCCGGCGAAGAGCACGGCGCGGCCGGATGTGTCCAGGCTCAGCGCCACCGCCTCCTGGGGGTCGCGTCCCTCCCGCAGACCGTCGCGATAACGGGACACGATAAGGAGGGCGTAGTCGATCCCGACGCCGATTCCCACCATGGCCGCGATTTGCGTGCTGAACTCCGGGATCTGCATCACCCGCGTTAAGAGGCCTATGATCGCCGCTCCAATGCCGATGCCAAAAAGCGCGGTTATGATGGGCAGCCCCATGGCGATGACAGAACCGAAGGCCACGAGCAGGATCACGATCGCAGCCAGGATGCCGACGAACTCGCTGGAGAACGACGGCGCATCGGCGAACATGTCCCCGCCCAGCTCAACCCGCAGCCCTTCGACTTTCACATCTTCCCGCAGACCCTCGATGACGTCAGCGTCGTCCAGGTACTGCTCCCAGTCGCGGTCGGAGAAGTTCAGCTCCGCGTAGGCAATCGTTCCGTCATCAGATACCTGGTACTCCTTACCCGGGTCGTACGGGCTGACCGTCTCAACTCCGGGCACCTCTGACCGGATATCCCCCAGCAGGCCCTCTACAGCCTGGCGCACCGCCGGGTCCTGGACGCCCTGCTGGGCCTCGATCACAACCTGGCCCTGGGCACCCGTCCTTTCATCCACGCCGCTGTCCTCGAGTAGATCGAGGGCGTTCTGGCTCTCCGAGCCGGGCAGCTTGAACTCCGTGCTGAACTCGCCGGCGAACGCGCTGGAAACGCCGAAGACGCCGACCAGTAGCGCGATCCATGCTCCCAGCACTAACCAGCGCCGGCGGTAACAGAAACTAGCGATTGTTCTCACAACAAACCTCCTTGGTACAGCCGCCGGGGGTGTGCGGCCGCCTTCCTTCACCTTCTCTTGGCTCTACTTACAGGTTGGACGCAGATTGCGGCAGTGAAATCAGCCGGGCCGGTCCCGCATCGGTAATCGGTCCCAGGGCCTCTGCCCGACCCCGCATATCACTTCCACAATTCCGCCGTTTCTCCGTGTTGATCGACTTCGAACGAGCCGTGCTCGATGGCGCCCGCACGTTCGTACGTGTGGATGGCGACACCCGTGCTTGATGTCATCGTGTCGACAAGCCTGAGGGCTCCAGGGATGGCCCCGTCGGCGAAGAGTCGTTTGCCCTTGCCGACCACCACCGGGAAGACCCACAGATGGTACTCGTCCACGAGGTCGGCCTTCATCAGCGTCTGGACCAGGTTACCGCTCCCGGTCACCTGGATCTCGCCGCCGGGTTGTTCCTTGAGCCGGGCCACCGCTTCGGCTACGTCTCCCTGGAGGAGTGTCGCGTTGTTCCATGTCAACTCCCGGAGGGTCCGTGAAGCTACGTACTTGGCGACACTGTTCAACTTGGCCGCAATCGGATCGTCACCGCCCACCTTGGGCCAATGCGCGGCGAAGATCTCGTAGGTCTTGCGTCCGAGAAGAAGGGCGTCTGCTCGCAGAGTTGACTCTGTGATGATCCCTCCCATGAGTTCGTCCCAGTAATTGACGGACCATCCACCGTTCTCGAACCCGCCTTCGCGGTCCTCATCCGGGCCGCCCGGCGCCTGCATGACGCCATCCACGGTAAGAAACGTGCCTACCACCAATTTCCGCATATCCTTCCTCCTTCTTTTCTGGCCAATTGCGCAACGAATTCGACTGCCAATGGGGCGGCCGCGTCTCGTCGATCGCCTGGTTCTGGAAATTCTTCGCTGACCGCCGCCCCATCAATTACCGCGGGGCCGGTGATTATGAGAGCGGGGGGAACTCGGGCGGCTCCGTCAGCCGGTGAGGGGTGGCATACCGGCCAGTTATTGATGAGCCGCGTGAGCCGTCTGCGCAGGGTACATCGTTCCTCCATCTAGACCCCGGTCCCTGCGTACCCTATGGGGGTAATTTTCGCCGGTGATTCCCCTTATGCCTGTGACTTGCGTCACATTTCGCGTCCAGCCGATGCCAGCCCGTGGCGGTCTTTGCGGGTCCTGGGTTCATCGCTCACCTCTGCTCATTGAATGGTCGACAGGTACCTGCCAAGCTTGTCCAGGGTGCCCGCGAAGCCCTCGCCCATCCCGTCGAGCTCGCCGAAGAAGGCCTGCCGCTCCTCCTCGGTGGCGTTGTACGGGGTAACCCTGATCGTGAGCGTCGTCTTGCCGCCGGCCTCGGTAAGCGAGGCCACGGTATGCATCTCCAGCGGCCACATGGGGTTCATCGGGTGCCTGGCTGGATTTCCGTTGTCATCCGTAAACGAAGTCAGGGTGACAAGCCTTTCCGGCGCTGCGATCTCCTGGTAGACCCACCTTCCTCGCATCTCCCAGCCGTCCGGAGACCGGAGGGTGTAACGGAAGAGGCCGCCGGGCCGGAGGTCAACTTCAGCGACGCGAACGGTAAAGCCCTGGGGACCCCACCAGTGCACGAGGTGCCCCGGCTCGGTGAGCGCCCTCCACACGAGATCCCGAGGCGCACCGAACTTGCGTGTGTAGACGAATTCCTGATCCGAGGACACCTGGGCGGCGTCGCCGGTTGTGGTGATCCGCTCCGTCATTCCTCGCCCTCCTTCCTGAAACTGACCATCTCGTGGTCGGCGATGGTCATCACGGTGAGGGTGAGCCTATGGGTTAGGGCCATCTTTCTTCTCCTTCCTTTGGGACCTGCCGGGCTCGTTGGTTGTTTCTTCCTGTAGATCACGCAGGTAGTCTTCGAGGCGGTCGAAACTCTCCTCCCAGAAGCGGCGATAGCTTTCCAGCCAATCGTCGGCGACCTTCAGGGGGCCAGCCTGGAGCCGGCAGGGACGCCACTGCGCCTCGCGCCCACGGGCGATGAGTCCGGCGCGCTCCAGGACCTTGAGGTGCTTGGAGACGGCGGGGAGGGT
>DASSZB010000220.1:0-2995 GCA_035702935.1 Dehalococcoidia bacterium | reverse complement strand
GATGACGCAGACGAAGCGGGCGCCCCGTTGCGAACGCGGAAGGCCGGCCAGCCGGCGCTGTATCTCGGCGAAGCGCTGCTCGTACGTGGCGTCCGCGCCCAGGAATCGGGCGGATTGGACGCCCGGCTCGCCGCCCATGGCCTCGATCTCGATGCCGGAGTCGTCGGCCAGCGTGACGAGGCTGCTGGCCCGGGCGCCGGCCAAGGCCTTGGCGCGGGCGTTCTCCTCGTACGTTTCGCCGGTCTCCTCGACGTCGACGTCCACGCCGATCTCACGCGGGGTGACGATCTCCCAGCCACAGCCGTCAAGCAGGCCGCGCAACTCGGCGGCTTTGCCGGGGTTGTTGCTGGCGATGAGTAGGCGGGGCACAGCTATCGGGAGCCGGATTCAGTGCGCAGGAAAAGCTGTCCGCCGCGGCTGGTGGCCTGCTCACGGAGCCTCAGCCAGGTGTCCGCGAGCAGCTTGAGTTCCTCGTGGTCCAACAGGGAAGCGAGGTACACGGGCGGGCACTCGTTCTCGCTGCGGCAAGGCCAGTCTTCGTTCACCATTTCTTGGGACGCCAGGACCTGCGCCACGGGCACCTCGTACGCTCGGCCACACGAAGGGCAGGGTATTCGCAGCACGCCCGCACTCAAGATATCCATGGCCAACTCCCCCGGAACCGCCGGTTCCGTCAGTACTTCATGGCCCACCCCTGTCCATAGCGTAGAGTAGTGTCGGGAGCTTCGACAAGGATGAGCCGACGCCGGCCATTAGGGAGATCATGCTGGAACTGAGCGAAACGCTGCTCCGACAGGCCCCGGACGCCGTCATCTTTGCGGATACCGAGGGGGTCATCGCGTCGTGGAACGCGGCCGCAGAACGGATCTTTGGCTTCGCCGAGGCGGAGGCCGTTGGGCAGAGCCTGGACATCATCGTCCCTGAGCGGTTCCGCGAGGCTCACTGGAAAGGCTACAGGCGGGCGCTGGCTGCGGGCGATACGAAGTACAGCGGGCAGGCGCTTCCGACACGGTCCGAGCGCAAGGACGGCGAGACGATTTACGTGGAGCTGACGTTCGCCATTGTCCGAGACCAAGCAGGCGCCGTGACCGGAGCGCTGGCGCACGCCAGGGACATCACCGAACGCTGGGGACGGGAACGGGAACAACGTCAGCGCCTCCAGGAAGCTGAACGTGAGCTGCGGGAGCTCCGCGAACCTCCTGGAGGCGCTTTGGGGGGTGCCTGATCTTGGGCTATTGGGCCAGGAGCACCAGGGTGCCCGCGGCGTCCGTGTGGTACTCGTACTGGGTACCGGCGTGCTCAATGATTATCTTGAACCCGGGCGTGATGACCTCAGCGCAGGCGACATCCGGCTGGTCGATGCCTATGCAGGCGTTCGGCCATTCTGTGAGCTCAGCGCTCAGAAGGTCAACCTGCTCCGGCTGGATGCCGAGACGTCCCACGAGTTCATTCGTGGCGGCGCTGGTGGCCCGGAGCTGGCAGGCGTCGATGTTGTGGACGAGGTTGCACTCGTCAGGCGCAATGTCATCGCCGGAAGTGGGGCCGCTGACGGCGGGGTCGCTGTAGGCAGCCTTATCGGGGTCGTCCGCCGCGTTCCCGTCCGGGTCCACGATCATGTCGTCGCAGTCGGGCACGTCCTCGGCGCACATCGCCATGCCGGCGCCTGGATCGGCGACCCGATCGCTCTCGTCGCCGGATGAATCCCGCGTGGAGTAATCATCGGAGCCATCGCCATCAGAAGCGGCAACTACGCCGATGACGACGGCCAGCGCGGCCACAACCGCGAGACCGATGCCCGGCAGGAGCAGTTTCTTGTTTGTGAGCACTTTTCTCTCCTCTCAGATCCCCTTACTGCCTATGACGGAGGAGGAGGCGAAAAGGTCCCCGCGGGCTCGCCCGGCACCTCGTTACGCCCGGGCCGATCCTGGCGGCTCAAGGCAAAAGGGCAGGGGCGGCCGGCGGGCCGCCCCTGCGAGGTTGCGGGGTAGGATTGGGCCGCTTAGACGTGGGTGGTGGCCGCGGCTTCTTCCTTGGTCATCGGCGCCCAGCGGTCGCGCAGCTTCGCCATGACCGCGGGCATCGTGGTGTATTCCATCTCCTCCAGCGGCAGGCGGTGCGGCTCGAAGGGCCCGTGCTTGCGGAGGTAGTCGGCGATGTTGTTGGCCTCCTGGCGGACGTTGTCGAATCCCGGGTCGTCGAACATGTCGTTCGGGCCGATGAGCTTGCCGTTGGCCAGCTGGAAGCCCAGCGATACCAGACGCGGCGGGCCGTCGAACCGGCTCGGGTGCGCGTCCTTCAGCGATACCGGCATGAGCGGACCGTGGTGCGAGCCGCGCATCCAGCCCTCGACGGTCCACGCCGTCGTGAACGGCTCGAGGACCTCGCCGACGGCCGGGAAATTCCCCTGGCAGCGCACAATCATTGTCGGGTCGTCCTTGCCCACATAGCGGCCCGCGATTAGCGATAGCTTGTCTGTGCTGGAGCAAGCGGCGATCTCTCCGCTCGCACGGTTGTGCACGCGCTTAACGGCGTACCGCTGGCCCGAGCCGATGAACACGAGCAGGTCGTAGATCTCGTCGGGAGCGTTGAGGGTGATCTGGACGTGCTCTTTGACGTCCTGGACCTCGAATGAGAACCCGCCGTGCAGCGGCTCGCCGATGACGAGGCCCGGAGTGTTGAAGGGGTCCGCGAACATCTTGTAGAGGGGTAGGTTGAAGGCGCCAGCGGAGGTCTTGTCGCCCATGAAGACGAGGATGGGCTCGGAAGGGCGCTCGTCGATCTCCATCTCGGCGGAGCCGGGTCCGGCGCCCTTGATGTTGCCGGAAAAGGCATCCGTGAGGAGGTCCTGGCCCGCTCCGTAGAGCTTCAGCTTTTTGGCCAGCTCGGTGCCCTTGACGAAGGTGTCCCAGGCCAGCTTGTGAATCTCGGTGTTATTCTCACCGCGGTCGTGTGTCATGATCAGGAACATGTCGTCGCCGCAGTGGCTGACGTGGCA
>DASSZB010000112.1:0-3154 GCA_035702935.1 Dehalococcoidia bacterium | reverse complement strand
ATCTGGTTGAGCTTGATCAGCACCGAGTTCGCCGCCTCCTCTCGGATGCCGCGCCGGATGCGCTCCACATTGGTCACGAAGATGTCGTCGCCTACGAGTTGCATCCGGCTGCCGAGCCGCGCGTTAAGGGAGCGCCAGCCGTCCCAGTCTTCCTGCGCCATCCCGTCCTCGATAGACACGATCGGGTATTTCCGGCACCACTCGGCCCACAGGTCCACCAGCCCCTCCGGCTCCAGCGTCCGCCCCTCGCGTGCCAGCACGTACTTCCCGTCCTTCTCCACCTCCGAAGTCGCCGGATCGAGCGCGATGGCCAGGTGCTCTCCGGGCTTGTAGCCCGCCCTTTCGATCGCCCGCACGATCAGTTCGCAGGCGGCATCGTTCGTAGCCAGGGGCGGCGCGAACCCACCCTCGTCCCCCACGGTCGTCGGCAGCCCCTCGTCGTGCAGGATCCGCAGCAGCGTCTGGTATACCTCCGCCGACCAGCGCATCGCCTCCGCGAACGTCGGCGCACCCACGGGCGCGATCATGAACTCCTGGAAATCCGTCGACCCCTCGGCGTGCCGGCCGCCGTTCAAGATGTTCAACAGGGGCAGCGGCAATACGTGCGCGTCGTCGCCGCCCAGGTACCGGTACAGCGGGACCCCGGCGTCCGCCGCGGCGGCGTGCGCAACTGCCAGCGACACGCCGAGGATGGCGTTGGCGCCCAGTTTCGACTTGTTGGTCGTCCCATCCAGCTCCAGGATCGCCTCGTCCAGGGCGCGCTGCCCGTCGGCGGCCATCCCGTTGACGCGCGCGGCGATTGTCTCGTTCACGTTCGCGACGGCCTTGAGGACTCCCTTGCCGCCGTAGCGCGACTTGTCGCCGTCTCGCAGTTCCAGCGCCTCGTGGATGCCGGTGGAGGCGCCGGACGGCACCGTCGCTGACCCTCGCGCTCCGCTTTCCAGCGCGACGTCCACTTCGACCGTCGGATTGCCGCGGGAGTCCAGTACCTCCCGGGCGCGGACTGACGCGATGTTATTGCTCGGCATGTGGCCCCCTGCTTGTCTATCGGCGACTCTTCGCCTTTTCGATGGCTAATTCTGCGGCCTGGACGGGATCCGAGACCCGCGTGATGCGGTCTCCTTCGTGGCCATGGTAGTCGAAGTCCCAGGTGTCCAGGCCTATCACCGGTGTGTCGTGGATGAGGGCGTAGGCGATCTCGCTTAGCGTCCCGTACGCGCCGGAGATCGCAATCACAGCCTCCCCGCTCAAGACGACCATCACGTTGCGGGCGAAACCCATCCCGGTGTAGATGGGAAACTCGACATAAGAGTTCGGAGCGCCGTCGGCCGGTCCTCGTCCCGGCAGAATTCCGATCGTGTGGCCGTTCGCGGACCGGGCGCCCCGGCAGGCCGCCTCCATCACGCCGCCGCGGCCCCCGCAAACCAGCGTGACGCCCCGCTTCGCCAGTTCGCGGCCGACAATCTCGGCCGCCTCCAGCGCCTCCCGGGGACAGCGTTCGCCCCCGATGACGGATATCATCATCGCGCGCCAAATGATACTTGAAGCGTCGGGTATGAGGTAGCTGCTACCTGAACGTCCAGGTGTACGGGGCCATTTCCGCTGTCCCCACTGTCGCGCCGGACACGGCGATCACGGCCGGTCCGCTCAGCGTGATCTCCACCCGGTTGGCGGCGTCCAGTTCCACCCGCCGCACCGCCGGAGGCGTCCGTTCCTCTATTACCTGCACGATGAAGTCCTGCCGGAACGGCCGGCTGACGCGCAGGAAGCCCTCCGCGTCCCAGCCGCCGTCTGTATCTCCGTTATCCGCGAACCCCAGCTCCGGGACCTCGATATCGTCGATGGCGAATCCGGTCAGGCTGCTGGCATCGTCGGCGATGTACTCAAAGCGCAGCAGCACCTGCCTTCCGGCGTAAGCGCTCAGGTCGACCTGTTCGGCCACCCAGCCGCCGCTCTGGCCCGTATACCCTGGTCCGTACGCCAGTTCTACCGGGTCATACCCGGTGGTCTGCTGTCCGGCCAGCGCCCGCCACGTCCGCCCATCGTCTTCCGAGACCGCCACGTAGGCGTAGTCCCAGCCCCGCTCCGTGTCGTACCAGGTCCGAAAGCGCAGCGTCGCCGCCTGCACCCCGCGCAGGTCCAGCTCCCGCGTGAGCTTCGTGTCGATCCCGTCGCCCCGGTTGGACCACCAGTAACCCCCGTCGGCCGTCGGCACGCCCGGCCCCACCTCGTCACTTCCATCGAATGTCAGCGCGCCCGGCCCGCCCACCTCGAGGTAGTCCGTGCCGAATTGCCCCACCGTCCCCTCGCCGCTTCCGGCCGTCACAGGCGTCTTCACCCGTGTACGCGCGCTTCCACTGTGTGAATACGGTCCCTCGTCCGCGTCCAACCAGTTCGCCGCCACCCAGTCCGCGAACACGTCCACAAACGTCTTCCCGAATCCTGCTAGGTACGCCTCCACGCCGGCGATGCTGTCGGCCTGCTGGGCCAGGAGGTCCTTTGCCTGTTCGCGGCCGCCGTACTGGTCCAGCAGGTAGCTGAAGAACAGCTCCGCCGCCGCGTAGTGCACGGTTGCGTCCTCCAGCCCCGGCCAGAACGTTAGCTGCGTGTCCGGCTCCCGCAAGAACTCCCCCTGCCAGTCACGGCCGCCGCCCACTTGCTCCGCCGCTACCTGGGATAACCCCTCGTTTACCCAGGAGTCCTCCGTCGGGTCTGCGTTCCAGTGGACGAGGTGCTGCAACTCATGCGCGAGCAGCCCATTGTAAGACACACCCGGCGCAGACAAGACGCCCGCCTCGATGTAGACCATCTCCCGCTCGTTGCTGCGCGGCACGACGATCCGCGGGTACTGGTCGGAGAGGTTGTAGTAGCCGCCGGCCCCGCTCAGGTTCGCGTGCAGTATCGTGATTCGCGGGTCGGAGTCCACGCCGGGCGCCGGCTCGCTCCCGAAATCCCGGCGTACGGTGGGGTACACCAGCGCTTCGTAGTCCGAGCCGATCGTCCGCAGGGACGAGTCTGCATAGGGAACGCCGTCTTCCACGAAGAAGTACCCGTGGTTCGTGACCAGCTGCACAGTCGCCGTGATGGTCTTAATCGCCAGGTTGCTAAGGTCCAGCACGACGAACTCAGCGCTGTCCCCGCGGGCATAGCCGTA
>DASSZB010000099.1:0-2155 GCA_035702935.1 Dehalococcoidia bacterium | reverse complement strand
ACCTGCTCACCCAGTCCGGGCGTCTGCCACATCTTGGCCATCGGGTGCCTGTCGTATCCCTCGTCGATGGCGGCGCCGCCGATGGTCCACGTCCGGACCAGGTCCGGCCGCAGCTGGACGAGGCGCGCCGTTAACAGGGCGCCCCAATCGTGGCCGACGATATCGACGGGCTCGCCGGCCTTCTCCACCTCGCCGGTGAGCCAGGCGACGTACTCTTCCTTGGTGCAGGCAAAGCCCTCGGGTGTGTCGACGCCAAACCCTGGCAGGGACACCGCAACGGTGTCTTTCCGGGCCAGGCGCTCGCGCACCCCGTCCCAGAGGCGCTCGGTTTCAGGCACTCCGTGTACGAATATTGCAGGCATTGGTCCTTCCTTCCTTCTTTCGCCATCTCAACGCTGACCAAGTGACACGAGTGCCACTTTCACCTCCCCGCCCCGCCCAACCAAAGGGGTTGATCTGGGGGACACCCCCAGACCCCCGGCAGAAGGGCTTCGCCCCTCTGCACTCCCCACGCAACGCCATTGGTTTATCGCCGGAACGTACCTGTCAACTGACCGGACGCCAGCACGTGGCCGTCGATTGCGTTCTTCAAGTCGTCACGCGAGGCTCCGGGTTCAAGGCCCAGCGTGCTGTCCAGGGCGTACACGGTCATGACGTAGGTGTGGGTCTGCCCTCCCGGAGGGCAGGGACCAGCGTAACCGATCTCACCGCGGCTGTTCTCTCCCTGCGCCGCGCCGTTGGGCAACCGTTCGTCTTTCGAGACGGACTCGAAGCCGGACATGTTCGCCGGGATGTCGTACATCAGCCAGTGTACGTAGGGTTCGTCGCCGGGCGCATCGGGGTCGTCGAAGATGAGTGCCAGCGACTGCGTCTCCCCGGGGTCGCCGCTCCAGGACAGCGGGAACGGCATGTCGTCCCCATCGCAGGTGTACTCCACCGGGATCTCGGCTCCGTCAGCGAAGGCCGTCGATGTAACGTCGAGCGTCGCCACTTCGGGGGTGGGCGATGCCGCGCCGGTAGGCTCATCGCCACCGTCGTCGTCTCCGCATGCGGCGGCGACGAGCAGGAACGAGGCCGCCACCATCCAGATCCACCTCACCATCACGGTGCAGCTCCGAAACACTAAGCGACCGCGGCAACGAGGATCAGGGCGGCGCCGCCGACCAGGAAAAACGCGGTTGCCAGGGCGTGGGCCCGCCTGCTGTACAGCTGCATGAAGAAGGGGAAGGGAAACTTCAGCTCGGGCTTCTCGGCGCCCCCCATGCGCCAGTAGGCGACGGCGCCCAGGGCGCCTCCGATGAGCCACACGAACCCAATGATGGCCAACACCGCCGAACTCATCCGAGTGATCTCCCTTCTGCTGCTCCTGGGTTCCCTACGCCCCCTGCCCCCGCGCCTGCTCAGCGGCCGCCCGCCGCTGCTCGATCATCATCTTAATAATCGGCGATGGCTCAAGCGGCTGCCAGTCCTTCTTCGCTTCATCGAAAGGCTGAGGCCACTCGAGGTCCAGTTCCCGCACGATCCCAGGCTCGTGGGCCTCCGCCAGCAACGATAACGCCGTCCGGACCACGGCCATCTGGGTGTCGCGGTCGTTGGGCATCCCCAGCATGTGCCCGTAGGGGAACTCCACGGCCACGGTCCGCGGCACTCCGAGCTTCTCCGACCAGTAAGGCATGTTGGTCACCATCACGGTACTGAGTCCTGCTGTTTCGAACACTTGCGCCAGCACGGGCGCACTGCGGCAACAGTCGGGTCAGGCGGGTGTGAGGAGCACGGCATCGACGGCCTCGTCTTTCATCAGCCCGGCCACCTCCGGCGCGTAGCGGTCTCGCCATTCGCGCGTGTCCATCTGGTATCCCATGAACGAGTACGCCGTCGGCGCCAGGGAGCCGATCACCCCTTCTGCCTCCAGTTCCGCGAGGCGGTGCACCGGGAGTTGGACGTTGAGGTCCACCTTGAGGTCACGGTTGTTGATGTGGAGATGGGACGTGCCAATCCCGTGCGGAGGCACGTCGCGCGGGATGCGCCGGAAGGTCGGGTCGCCCCACATGGGGTTGCGGCGTTCGCCGTCTTCGTCGAACCCGGGCTCCGCGCCCTCGACGAAGATGCCGGCGGTGGTCACCAGGGCCACGCGGGCCTCGGGGAGCGGCTTCTT
>DASSZB010000051.1:0-10467 GCA_035702935.1 Dehalococcoidia bacterium | reverse complement strand
AGGAGGGTGATGGCGATGGCGAAGACGCCGTCGCTAAAGGTCTCGATGCGTTCGGTGCCGGGGTCGTGTTCGTGGGGGTGTTCGCGGGTCACGTCTGGAGAACGCGGAGGGAAGGGGGAGGGTTAGCGGCGGGGCGGGCGGCGCCGGCCGGGTGTTGGGGCGCAAGCGGGGCGTCTGGCGGGCGAGGCACAGAGTTAGCCGGGTGCCCTGGTGGTAAGAAAGCACCCGTGGAGGCGGGAAGTTGTTGCCAGTATGGTGGGTGCCTCGCCCCTACGGTTTGGGTGGGGTGGTCAGCCGGCGGCGCTGTTGGCGCGCATTTCCTCGATTTGGGCGGGGGTGTAGCCGGCTTCCTGGAGGAGGGCGTCGGTGTGCTCGCCGCGTTTGGGGGCGAGGGTACGGACGGCGCCGGGGGTGTCTGAGAGCTTGGGGCCGACGCCGACCTGGCGGACGGTCCCGAATTCGGGGTGGGGAAGTTCAGCGAGCATGCCGCGGGCGAGTACGTGGGGGTCCTGGAAGACCTCGTCGAGGGCGAGGACGGGGGCGACGCAGATGTCGCGCTGCCGAAGCTCCTCGAACCACTCGTCGCGGTTGCGCTCCTTAAATTTGGCCTTGAGGTAGCCGAACATCTCGGGATACTTTTCCCGGTTCATCTGCTCGGGGATGAACTGCTCGCAGCCCATGGTCTTGCAGAGCTCGGCCCAGAACCAGGGCTCAAGGCAGCCGATGGAGAGGTATTTGCCGTCGGCGCATTCGTAGGAGTAATAGGAGGGGGCGCCGCCGTTGAGGAGTTCGACTCCCGGCTTTACGACGTGGTTGTTGCCGAAGTACATCTGGGCGATGAACGTCATCAGGGAGGCGACGCCGTCGCTCATGGCCATGTCGACCCACTGGCCGCGGCCGGTCGTGTGGCGGGCGACGACAGCTGTGAGGATACCGAAAGCGGCGTAGAGGCCGCCGCCGGCGAAATCGGCGATGACGTTGAGGGGGATGGCCGGCGGGACACCGGGCCAGCCAATGGCGCCGAGGGCGCCGCCGAGGCTGATGTAGTTGATGTCGTGGCCGACGAGGGAAGCGTAGGGGCCGGTCTGCCCGTAGCCGGAAAGGGAGCAATAGATGATCCGCGGGTTGCGATTGCTCAGAGTCTCGTAATCGACCCCGAGGCGCTTGACGACGCCCGGGCGGAAGCCCTCAACGACAACATCAGCCTTGTCGGCCAGCCTGAGGAAGGCTTCCTGGGCCTGTGGGTCTTTCAGATTGAGACCGACGGAGCGCTTGTTGCGGCCGAGGGCGTTGAAGGCGCGGGCGTGCTCGGACTGAGCGCCTCCATCGAAACGGCGGCCGACGCCGGGCGGCTCTTCGACGACGATGACGTCAGCCCCCATATCGGCCAGGAGCATGGTGCAGAAGGGGCCGGGGGCCAATCGGGTGAGGTCGAGTACGCGGATTCCTTCGAGTGGGAGCATGGCGTGGTCCTCGGGTGTTAGGTGTCGGGTGATAGGTGAGGGTAATGATGGAGTAGCAAGTAGCCAGTAGCAAGTAGCCAGTAGCCAGGTGGCGGGTGGCGCCCGGCCGCGCGAGCGCACAGCTACTAGAGTTCCCGGTGGGTCCGTGGTGGGAAAGGCGCTGTGCCAGGACGGGTCCCTTCGCGAATATCGCCGCACCGCGCGCCGGCGCCACTGCGCTCAGGATGACACCATCGATGAAGACGGAAGGGCCGCCCGGTTGGGGCGGCCCTGGGTCTTAGAGCGGCCGCAGGGAGACCGCGGCTCTTCGGTCTCCCTGACAGTCGAGGAGGTCTTATAGGCTAGGTAGCCCGGATGGGAGGGGTGGCCGCCGCCTTTTCCTTCTCCTGCCTCTTGAGAATCTCGCTGTAGTTGTTTGCCAGCTCAGCCGAGTAGTAGACGGCCGGGGCGAGCACCAGGATGAAGATGCCACCGATGGCGACCATGAATAGGCCCACGCCCACGACGAGGTCGGAAACCTTGAACCCCATGACCGCCACGCCGAGGCTCGTCCGCAGGAAGGCGGAGGTCTGAGCGGTAGTGCGCAGCGGGTTGTCCAGGGGCTTACCGTTAGCGTCGGTCGCCGCCAACTTGCTGTCGCTGGTCCAGGCCCGGACCGGCTGGTCGCTAGCGTTCTTCGCAGCCAGGGCCGCGTCTGTGGTTGTGATGATTGGGGCGCCGTTGGCGTCCTTCGCGGCAAGAGTAACGTCCTGCGTCGCACCGCCATCCGCGGTCGCGTAGGTGCCCTTGGGCAGTATGTAGGTGCCCTCGGGAAGCAGGAAGCGGCCCATCTCCGCGTACAGGTATCCACCTGTTGAAGTGAGCGTGTGGTGGAGGATGGCCTCCGCCTGGGCATCTGCCTTGGACGCCGAGTCAACTGTCTCGCCGCCGAACGCCGGTGCGTCTTCGGAAACGGTGATGTTCTCCTGGAGAACAGAGTCACGAACATCGTCGTGCGCGTTGCGGCCCTCAAGAACCATGTAGCCGCCCGCGGCAATGAAGGCGACACCGAGAGCCAACGGTGCTAGCCAAATCCAGTGCCTTGCGAACCTGAGGAATTTCATTTCTGGCCTCCTTTTGAGTGAATCCTCTCGATTTCCTCAGTTACAATCATAGCCTGTCCCTATGCGGCAATAGATGCTCCGGATGGCCGCTTATGGGGGGTAGGAATGGCACGCCTGTGCCGGGAGGTATGTACCGGAAGTCCCAGCCCAAATAGTCCGTTCGGCATGTAGCTATTGGTACGGGCGTGTCGTGGAGAGGAAGGGGAAGAAGGGAAGGGGGCAGTAACGAGTCTGACGAATGGTTAAGGGCCACTCGCCACTTGCTCCTGGCTACTTGCCGCTTCGTATGTTTTGTTGCCGGGCTCCGGGACGTTCTGGTAGCATTTGCATACGGTCGGGGCTGTAGCTCAGCTGGGAGAGCGCCACACTGGCAGTGTGGAGGTCAGGGGTTCGATCCCCCTCAGCTCCACCAGTTTCATTTGTAGCGGGCAGTTGACAGCTTTCAGCTATCAGTTGTCGGCAGCCAGAAGCGTGGACGGAGAGTAGTAGGGCCTCTCCCGCCAGAGAGCCGGCGGTTGGTGCAAGCCGGCGCAGCGGCCCGAACTCGCTCCTGAGCTTCGCCGGTGAAAGCAGAGTAGCCAGCGACGGGAACCGCCCGTTATAGCGGCAACTGAGAGTCTCCGCCCCGGCGGGGAAATCAGGGTGGTACCGCGGAGTTTTGAACGGCCCTCCGTCCCTGTGACGGAGGGCCGTTTTATTGGGAGATTGGCAATGGGAAATTGGCAATTGGCTGGACCCGTCATCAGGGGCGAGCAGTTCCGGGTTGCACATTTCCGGTTGCCGAGTGGCGATTGATGGACGTTTCGACCGGCGATCAATTGGAGATATTGGGGCGGCTGGTGCTGGCCGGGTTCCTGGGCGCGCTCATCGGCCTGGAGCGAGAGCTCCGGGGGTACCCCGCCGGGATCCGGACGCTGGCGCTGGTAGCCGTCGGCTCCGCCCTGTTTACGGACGTGTCGCGGCTGATGGGCGGTGACGACCGGGTAGCGGCGCAGATCGTGACCGGCATCGGTTTCATCGGCGCGGGGGTGATTTTCCGCGAGGGGTACACCGTCCGCGGGATCACGACGGCGGCGACGATCTGGTCGGCGGCCGCCGTGGGCATGGCTGTTGGTATCGAGTTATACGTGGTGGGTGTCCTGGGAGCGATCTTCGTATTCGCAGTGCTGGAGGCACGCCCGCTGACGCGGCGCATAGATGACTTCTTGCGCCGTGTCGGCGGTGAGCTCCGAGAGGAGCAGGAAGAGAACGGCGAAACCACCGACCAAATGCGACCGCTTCCGCAGCCACGGCGACGGCCGCAGAAATGACACCGGCCGGCGGCCCGGCTGCTTTGAGGTGAAGAAATGACCGAACGATACAGACCGCAGGAGATCGAGAACAAGTGGCATAAGAAGTGGGAAGAGGACGCCTTGTACACCGTCGATCTCGATGACAGCACGGACCACTTCTACTTCCTGACGATGCTGCCGTACACGTCAGGCGACCTGCACGTGGGACACTGGTACGCGATGGCGCCTTCCGACGCGGCGGCGCGGTACAAGCGGATGCGGGGGAAGCGGGTGTTCTTCCCCATTGGGTTCGACGCATTTGGGCTACCCGCCGAAAACGCGGCTATAAAACGCGGCATCCACCCGCGGAAGTGGACGTATGAGAACGTGGACCGGATGCGCGGTCAGCTGCGGAGCATGGGGGCAATGTGGGACTGGTCCCACGAGGCGATATCGGCGGACCCGGAGTTCTACCGGTGGAACCAGTGGTTCTTCATCAAGATGTTCGAAAAGGGGCTGGCCTACCGGAAGAAGGCGCCGGCGAACTGGTGCCCACAGGACCAAACGGTGCTCGCTAACGAGCAGGTGCTGCCCAACGGAACGTGCGAGCGCTGCGGGGCTACGGTGGTACAGCGGGACCTGGAGCAGTGGTTCTTCCGGATCCGTAATTACGCCGACGAGCTGCTGGACTTCAGCCACATGGAGTGGCCGGAGCAGATAGTGACGATGCAGCGGAACTGGATCGGGCGCTCCGAGGGCCTGGAGGTGGAGTTCGGGCTGGAGATACCGGGGCTGGAGGAGAAGGCGATCCGCGTCTTCACGACGCGGCCGGACACGATCTTCGGCGTAACTTCAATGGTGCTGGCTCCCGAGCACCCGCTGGTGCCGCTAATCACCACGCCAGACAGGAAGGCGGAGGTGGAAGCGTACATTGCGCAGGCCCGTCGGCAGACAGAAATCGAACGGCTGAGCACGGAACGCGAAAAGACCGGCGTCTTCACGGGCGCCTACTGCAAGAACCTGCTTTCCGGGGAGCAGGTCCCGATCTGGATCGCGGATTACGCGCTCCTGTGGTACGGGACCGGGGCGGTGATGGGCGTGCCGGCGCACGACCAGCGAGACTTCGAGTTCGCTCAAAAATTCGGGCTGCCTTGCCCGGTGGTGATCGCGCCACCCGACTGGGATGGCTCTGCCCTTGAAGAGGCGTACACGGAGCCGGGGACAATGGTCAATTCCGGGCAGTTCGATGGGATTACGAACGAGGACGGCAAGAAGGCCATTGCGGATTACGTCGAACAGCAGGGCTGGGGAAAGCGCACGGTAACCTACCGCATCCGGGACTGGTTAATCTCTCGCCAGCGTTATTGGGGGACGCCGATCCCGATGGTGCATTGCCCGGTACATGGCGAGGTTGCCGTCCCGGAGGACGAACTGCCGGTGCTGCTGCCGGAGGACGCCGAGTTCAAGCCCACCGGTGAATCGCCGCTGGCCCGCCACGAGGGATTCTTGAACACGACGTGCCCGAAGTGCGGCGGACCGGCCCGCCGCGAGACCGATACGATGGACACGTTCATGGACTCCAACTGGTACTTCATGCGGTACCTGAGCCCGGACTACAGCGACGGTCCGTTCCGGCCCGACCTGGCCGAAGCGTGGAGCCCCGTGGACCAGTACACAGGCGGCGCCGAGCACGCCGTGATGCACCTGTTGTACGTCCGCTTCTTCTGGAAGGTGATGCGGGATATGGGGATGGTGGAGGGTCCGGAGCCGTTCAAACGGCTATTTAACCAGGGGCAGATCCTGGGGCCGGACGGGCAGCGCATGTCAAAGTCGCGGGGGAACGTGGTGGCGCCGGATGAGCAGGTGCAGAAGTACGGGGCGGACACGTTCCGCTGCTACCTGATGTTCATCGGTCCATGGGACGAGGGCGGCCCCTTCCGGCTGGACGGGATCAGCGGCATCGAGCGCTGGTTGAACCGTGTCTGGACCGCGGCGCTGGAGCCGCCGAAGTTCGGGCAGGTGGATGAGGCGGCCACGCGAGGCCTGCGCAGGCTGACCCACAAGACGGCGCGCCGGGTGACGGAGGACATGGACGAGTATCGCTGGAACACGGCGATCGCCGCGCTCATGGAGATGACCAACGGCCTGTACGCGGTCCGCGAAAAGGGAGTGGTCGACCGCTCAGCGTGGAGCGACGCGATCTCCGCACTGGTGCGGATGACCGCGCCGCTGGCGCCGCACATCTCGGAGGAACTGTGGGAACGCATCGGCGGGCCGTACAGCATCCACCAGCAAGCATGGCCGACCTGGGACGCCGACTTAGTGCGCGAGGAAGAGGTGACGCTGGTCGTGCAGGTGAACGGCAAGGTGCGAGACCGCATCCAGGTGCCGGCCGGGATCGACGAAGAAACAGCGAAGGCAACGGCGATGGCCAGCCCGCATGTGAAACGTTACGTCGAAGGACAGCCGGTGCGGCGGGTCGTCTACATCCCGGGCAAGCTCGTGAACATCGTGGTGGGGTGAACCCGAGTGGGCAGCCGTGGTGGAAGGCCAAAGCCTTCCGCTACATTCCAGGCCGCGGGCAAGAGGAAGGGGACGGGTGCCCAGGTCAAGTAGCGTCGAGGGGGACTACAAGCGACCGTCGACCCCATCCCCTTGAAGCGCCGTCCGGCGGCCCGTCACGGACAACCGCAGCGCGACACATATTCTACTCCGTTTGCGGGCAAACACCTAGTTTGTCCAGTACCAATCTCGAGCCGGTGGTAAACTGTTTTCGATGAAAGGCACCGGCCACTGCGCACCGGGGCTCATCGTCCGTTCGTTTCCACTGTTGAGACAGAATTAAAGGTAAAATGGCGTCCGTTTCCGAGTCGAGGGTGATTGCAGCGACGGACCAGGAGGTCTGGGCTGTGCTGGCAGACGTGGAGAATGCGCGGAGGTGGAACCGCGCCTGGACCCGCATCGAGATCACTTCGGCGCAGCGGCATGGCCTCGGCACAACCTTCGTCGCCCACACAGAAGGCGATGACGCTTTCACCTTTGAGATCACTGACTGGACGCCGCCGGAGAGCATCGCCTTCTCGCCCGTCCGCGATGACGAGGAGAGATTCGCGGTCATGCTGGACTCCCACGAGTTCCGCCTCTCAGCGGCCGGCGAGGGCGACACGCTGGTAAGGCTAACCGCCCGCGCGACGGCCCATGGGCTGCGGGGGCATGTCGTGGCGCGGCTGTTCTGGCCGGGGTACCAGAGGGATGGCCTTCGGAGCGCGCTCGATGCGCTGCAAGCGGCATGCGAACCGGAGGCGGGCGCGGAGGAAGAGGCGGCGGACCCTGCATCGCCGGCCGCCGAATAGGACGGATCTTTGCGGACAGCACTACGGATCACGGTATTTCTGCTGGCCATCGCCGCGATGTCGCCGCCGGCGCCGGCGGCGAACGCTGAGGATGACCTCGTCCACGTGAAGTCCCACGTCCTGTACGACATACACCCGGACCAGGGGCCGGTCCGCGTGACGTGGGACGTTTCGATCCTGAACAACGACCCGCAGACCGATGTCGAGCACACGCCCGGAAGCGCAATCTTCTTCTACGAGGCCTTCGATTTCCCACTGCTGGTCGGCGCCTCGGGGCTAACGGCAACTTCGGCTGCCGGAGCGCCACTGGAAATCACGCCGGGGGGGCAGGAGCAGGGGCCAATGGTCCCGGCGACGGTGAAGCTGGACAGACGGCTGTTCTTCGGAGACTCGTACGACCTGCGCATCCAGTACGAGGTGCCCGAGAAGCGACACCCGGCGGTTATCACAATCCCGGCATATGCGTTCATCCCGCTCCTGGCCAGCGGAGACGAGGCGACCGTGGACGTTTCGGCGCCGGTGGACGCCCCCTGGAGCACCTCCATTGAGGCCGTGGACTGCGCGCAAAACGGTGTCACATTCTCCTGCACAGGGGCTGACGCGGTCTTCCTGGCGGCGGTGGCCGAGGTGGCGCGCCCGGACCTGACGGCGACGATGAGCACGGAGGTGCAGCTTCGGGACCGGAAGGTGCCGCTGAACATCACGTACTTCCAGGGGGAGGAGGCGTTCGCCCAGCACGTCAGTGACCTGGCAGTCAACGCTCTGCCTGTGCTCGAAGACATCTACGGGGTCCAGTACTTCGGCCCGGGGACCGTCAACGTCTCCGAGCGCGTGCGCCAGGTAATCCTCGGCTACGAGGGTCTGACGTCCTGCGATCCGGCGACGGCGTGCGAGGTCAATATCTCGCCCATCGCGGATGACCGGACAATGCTGCACGAGCTGGCACACCTGTGGTCGGGGCTGTACGAGAAGCGGTGGCTGGCCGAGGGGTTCGCGGAGTACACTGCGGCCCAGTCCGTGCAATACCTGCCGGAAGGGCTGGTCTCGGGAAGCGCCGTGGTGCGGCAGCAGCCCTCTGTTGAGCTGCAGCTCGACGACTGGGGAGACGTGGAGAACGTCATCGGGGCCTCAGAGGACGACCTGGCCGTGGAGAACGCCGGCTATTTCCGGTCCCTGCGCTTCCTGGACCAACTCGAATTCGAGCTGGGAGTGGAGGCCCTGCGGAGGACAAACCAGGCGATCTCCCAGGAAGGCGAGCCTGCAGACAGCCGCCGCTTCATGGACCTGCTGGAGGATATCAGCGGTCGCAATAACGACTCGCTCTTCGTGGAGTGGGTATTCCCCGAGTCTCTTGAACCGCTCATATCCGACCGCAGGGAAGCGCGAGACCGGCTGACAAACGTCACCGCGCGGGCGCAGGCAGCGGGGTTGACGGAGGACGTTCCGGCAGAAATCCAGAAGAAGGTAGACGCCTGGCAGTTCCAGGAGGCGTTCACGGCGCTGGAGACGGCGGAGGCAGGGCTGGATACGTTCGACGACCTGAAAGACGACCTGGCGCGGCTGCAGGAGGACATCGACGCCGCCGGACTCGTGCTTTCCGACTCCATCCAGAAGCTCCTGGCGGAATGGGACTTCGAGGCCGCGCGGTCCACGGTTGACCAAGCTTTCGAGGCGGTGACGGCCTACGCCATAGCGGTGGAGAAGGTGAATGCGCGGCGTTCGGCATGGGAGCAGTTCGGGCTGCTGGGAAGCGATCCGGAATCCTCCGTCGAGCGGGCGGCCTCAGCGTTTAACGACGGGGATTATGAGAACGCAATAGACCAGGCCGATAAGGCCATCGATACGATTGATGGGGCGTCGAGGACGGCGATGCGGCGGGTGCTGATCGTGGCCGGCCTGGCGGCGCTGTTCGGGCTGGTGGTGCTGGGGGCGGTGTGGTTGTCGCGGCGGCGGGAGCCGGACTTCGCGTAGGTCAGGATGAGCGGTCGGCGGCGCGGTGTTCGAGGGTGTCGATACCGCGGCGGACGGTGCTCATGAAGCCGTCCAGCTCCTGCTCCAGCTTCTTGAGCGTCTGCAGGGCGTAGACATCTGCTTCGCGCATCTGGGAGCGGGCCGTGCTCTGCGCGTCGTCCAGGCGGCCACGAGCCTGTTCCTCGGCGCCGCGGAGTAGCTCCTGGGCGCGCTCCTGGGCCTTGGTCATGACCTCTTTGGCGCGCTCTTCGGACGCCTTGACGACGGACGTCTCGTTGATCCGCTCTTCGAGCTTGGCGCGGGCTTCGGCGAGGAGGACCTGGGCTTCTTCCTGGGCCTCGCGCAGCAACTCATCTTTCTTCTCCAGCATCTCGCGCGCGTCGTAGACCTCGCGCGGGACGGCCACGCGCATGCGGTCGATGAGGTCGATGAGGCGCTGGCGGGACATGACGGAACCGCCGCCCACGGGCAGGCGGCGGGCCTCGCCCACCATCTCTTCTAGCCGGTCGATCAGGTGCAGGATGTCCAAGAATCCAACCTCAGGATTTCTTGCCGAACTTCTTCTCCAGGGCCGCAATAACGTGCGGCGGGACCAGTTCCCCTACATCGTAACCCAGGCTGGCCACCTCGCGTATGCGGGTGCCGCTGACGTAGAGGTGCTCGAGGCTGGCCATCAGGTAGACGGCCTCGATCTCCGGGGCCATCTTCTTGTTCATCAGGGCCATGTCCAGCTCCGCCTCGAAGTCCGTGACGGCGCGGATGCCGCGGACCATGACCTTGGCGCGCTGGGTGCGGGCGAAGTCCACGACGAGCCCCGTGAAGGACCTCACCTCCACGTTTTTCAGGTGCTTGATGGCCTCACCGAACATGGCGACGCGTTCTTCCGTAGTGAACAGGCAGGAGGTTGGGGCGAGATCATAGACGGCGATTACGACCTTCTCGAAGAGGGACGCGGCCCTCTGGGCGATATCCACGTGGCCGTTTGTGACCGGGTCGAAACGGCCGGGGTAGAGCGCTGTCAGCAATCGTTCACCTCCTACCGATAGATAGACACCGCGCTGTCGCCGTGGCGCCGCACGCTGACGAGGGAGAGCTTGCCGAGGTCGCCGCGGGGTTCTTCCCGTGCGCTGTGTTCCAGCACGAGGATGCCTCCCTCCTGGACCAACTCCGACGATGCCAGCCCCGCCAGCAGGGAGACCGCCTCGCGGTCTTCGTAAGGCGGGTCAGCGAGGACCAGGGTGTACGGACCCTGCAGCCGTTCGATGACGCGAGAGACTTGCATGCAGTGCACCTTGCAGACGCCGGT
>DASSZB010000379.1:0-5870 GCA_035702935.1 Dehalococcoidia bacterium | reverse complement strand
CTCCGAAGTCCTTGTCCACGAAGTCCTCCAAGTGCTTCGGTAGGTAGGTGATGGCGCCCCGGTAGACGGTGCCGCCCACGATGAAGCTGGCGTACACGACGAGCAGCGGCAGCAGGTATGACCTGTCGGGCGGTCCCTGGTCCAACGCCGCCGCAGGCGGCTGCTCGACCACCTCGGAACCGTGGGCCAGCGTCAACTTCGTCGTGGCGAACGCAAAGGCCATGACGGCGGCCAGTCCGGCGACTACGAAAAATGCCAGCCGCCAGTCCACCAGCACTGCCAGTCCCACCGCCAGCGCCGGCGCTGCCGCTTGGCCGATGTTACCCGCAAAACCGTGGAGTCCCAGCGCCGTACCGCGCCGGCGCACACCCTGCGACATCAGCGACAGCCCCGCCGGGTGATAGAGGCCGCCCGTCAGTCCCAGGCCCGCCAGCGCAGCCGCCAGGAACCACTCGTTAGGCGACACGGCCACCAGTACCGCCATCACTGCCGACCCCGCGAACGCGTACATCACCACGCGCCTCGAGCCCAGCCGGTCCGTCAGGAAGCCCGCCGGTATCGCCGTGCTCCCGAACGCCCAGCCGAAAATCGTGGCGATCGCGCCCGTCACCACCGCCCGGATGCCAAAGTCGTCCTCAATGCGAGACAGAAGCGCCGGGTACGTCAACTCCATCACGTGCACGAGCGCGTGCGCGGTCGTGATGTAACCGATGATGCGCCGCTCCTCCGGGTTCATGGTAAGGGGAGTATATAGGTGCCGGGTGATGGGTGTCAGGTATTCGTAGCCGCGGCTCGTGAGCCGCCCATCGTCCACACTGCGGCTCGTCAGCCGCCCATCGTCCACACTGCGGCTCGTGAGCCGCCAATCGTCGGTAGCAGCGGCTCGTGAGCCGCCCTGGAGCCGCCCGCTACAGCATCCCCTCCGCCTGCATCTCCTGCACCGCCGACTCGAACGCCTCGACTGTCCGGTCGATATCCTCGTCCGTGTGTACGCCCGAGGTGAAGCCGCCTGCCCCGCTCATGAGGTCGATGCCGTGGTTCAGCATCGCCCGTTTGAGGGACATGGCCAGCGGAATGGACATGCGGGACGGTAACTGCCCATCAGCCGGCTGCCACTCGATGCCGGCGCGCGGGCGCGGCATGTCCTCTCCAAGCACGATGTGAAAGTATGACGCCAGGCCGTAAACAGCGCCCGCTACGCCCACGCTATCCAGGACACCGTTCAGCGCCGGGATGAGGCGTGCGTTGAGCGCGTCCGCGTGCTGGTGGTGCTCGCCGGGGGCCACCATTCGGAGCATAGCGACGCCGGCGGCGGCCGAGAGCGGGTTGGCGTTGAACGTTCCGGGGTGCTGGACCCGCCGTTCCGCGTTCCACGCCGCGTCGCTACGGATCTCCAGCATCGAGATGATGTCCGTCTTTCCGGCGACGGCGCCTCCCGGCAGGCCGCCGGCCAGGATCTTGGCCATGGTCGTCAGGTCCGGCGCAACACCGTAGCGCTGCTGCGCGCCTCCCGGAGCCACCCGGAACCCGGTGACAACCTCGTCGAAGATCAGCACCGCGTCGTGGCGACTCGCGAGTTTGCGCAGTTCCGCCAGGAAGCCGTCTCGTAGCGGCAGCGTGCCGTAGGAGGCGCCCGTCGGCTCCAGGATAATGGCTGCAACGTCACCCCCTGACAGCTTCTCTTCAACGAGCGCGATCTCGTTTTGCGGAACACTGACCGTGTTCCCCGCCGTTCCCGAGGGGACCCCCGCCGAATGCGGGTTGTCTTCCTCGGGGGCTCGTGCCCCAACTACGGCGTCGTGCCACCCGTGGAAGTGTTGGTCGAACTTCAGCAACTTGTCCCGGCCCGTGTACGCCCGGGCCAGCCGGATGGCCATGAGCGTGGCCTCCGTGCCGGAACTGGTGAACCGCACCTCCTCGGCGCTGGGCACGATCTGCCTGACGAGCGCGCCCCATTCCAGTTCCAGGCGGTGGTTCGCGCCGTAGTGGGTGCCCTTCTGGGCCTGCTCGACAACCGCCGCCGTGATCTCCGGGTGCGTGTGGCCCATGAAGAGCGCGCCGTGCCCCATCACATAATCGATGTACTCATTGCCGTCGACATCCCACTTGCGGCTGCCGCCCGCGCGGTCCACGAAGATCGGGAACGGCTGCAGGAATCGAATATCGTGGGTGACACCCGACGGGAAAGTCTGCAGCGACTCCTGGTACAGCGCGGCTGATGCGGGGTGGAGCCGGGTGTAGGCATCGGTTATGGCTTCGGTCACGCTTTTATTCTACCGGAGCGGCGGTCGCCGCGGCCTCGTCAGCCCCCGTGCACCTGGAAGTTCCCGTTCACCTGTCCATCTACGGAGACCCCGCCGGAGGTGACCCGGAGGTAATCCGATCCGCCGGCAGGCCAGCCACCCGGCTCGCCGCAGTCGTCCGCTGTGACCTGGAAGGCGGTCCCCGGCGCGCCGTTAATGGTCCCGGCGCCGGTGAGGATCGCCCGCGTCCCCGGGCCGCATGGGCCGTCAGCGAGAGCCAGTCCGGAAATTGCCGTCGACTCTATGCGAAGGTCTTTGCCGTGGTAGTTGAAGTGGCTGTTAACGGTGCCTGCACCTGTGGCCACGACGTGAAGGGAGAATTGGCCGCCGCCGGCCTGTCCTCCGCCTGTCACGGTTCCCGCCACTGACGTAACAGGGGGTGGCGTGGGGGTCGGCACGGGCGTCGGGGCCTGGGAAGGTCCGTTCAGGGGAGGACCTGTTGGCGCGCGTGTCGAAACTGGCGTGACCTGTCGTGCCAGCGGTGGTGGACTTACCGGGTGGACAGTGGGGGCGGAGGGCTCCGTAGGGAGCGCCGGCGATGGAGTTGGCGCCGGCGTGGCCGTGGCTTGCGGTGCTCTCACGACAGCAGTCGTTGGGCGCGCCGTCGGCACCGCCGTGGCGGATGCTGCCAGCGATGGTTCAAGCACGGCCAGGGGTGCTGGGCCGTCGTCACGGTCGAGCGAGGCGATCGCGGTGACGCCGAAGAGCATGCCCAGCGTAAGGGCGACAGCCAGCGGTAGCAGCGGGCCGCCGAGAGGCGCTTTAGCCGGTCCCTTCGGGGTTTCCCAGGTCCATTCGTCCCCGGTGGGTCCGCGGTGGCCGATGGCGAACAGGGCCAGGCTCCACAAACCACCCCAGAGGCGGTCCAACGGCGGGCTCCACTTCATCACACTTCCCCTTATGAATGCGTGCCGCCGGCGGGCGCCGGCGGCTCAAGGAGTAGCGTCCCAGCGGGGAGTGGCAGCGTCAAGAAGCTGGCGGACGGATTTGTTGACAACCGCCAAAGACGGTCGATTTCAGGTCGTCGGGCGGGCCGGCTGGCTCGCTATTCGTCGCGTGGCGCGGCACGCGGGCGAAAGTACGGCAGCAGAGGCAGGTCGCGCATCGTGAGAAGACCTGTCGCGCGTCCGCGCGCCATCGAGGGAATGCAGTTCACGACGACCGCGGCCGTGGCCAGATCGCCGGAAACACCTCCGGGTATAGTGACCTTGATCGGTGGGCTCCCGTCGATCTGGACCGTATCGTGTGGGTCGCGGGCTCCGAGGGACATTTCGAGGTCCAGCCGGATGGCCGCCCGCCCGTTCATCATGCCGACAACTGACTGCTTCAGACCCGCCGTGTATCCCCGGTCAACCGAGAAGTACTCCGTGTTCTTCTTGTCCCGTGCCACCACCGGCTCGATGGTCTCGCGCACATCTTCCAGTTTCCACGCGAGCGTATCAGCGATCATCAGCAGGGATTCCCGTAGGCCAACGTGGCCAAGACCCCCGGCCCCGGCCGCCTCCTGGAACGCCTTCACGCTCAGGCCGACGCCGACCTTGCGCTGCAACTGTATCCGCCGCGTCGACACGTCTACCACGCGCTCCACGGCGATCGTCTTTACCTGCTGGGTGGCTGAAAGCATGAAGAGCGGGAGCAGGTCCATGACAAACCCCGGATTCACCCCTGTACCCAGGACGCGCACGCCGGCGTCGCGTGCTCGCCTGTCGAGTTTCTGGGAAAGCTCCGGATAACGGATCCAGGGGAAGGACAACTCCTCGCAGGTGGAGATAACGCTCTTCTCTGCCGCCACAATCGGCATCAGCTGGGAATAGACCTCCATCATGGACGAGCCGGTTGTGTGGATGACGACGTCGGCGTACATATCCCTGAGCACCGGCTCCGCCTCGTACGAGACCGGGATGCCGATGCTGCGGCCCAGGCCCGCTGCCTCCCCGAGGTCGCGCCCTGCTTTCGAGGGGTGCGCGTCGATGGCGCCGACGATCTCAAAGTCCGGATTGTTCAAGACGGTACGGACGATCTCCGAGCCAATGGCGCCGATGCCATAATGGATCGTCCTGATTCGTTCCCCCTGGACGTAGGCTTCGATATCGTGCGGGCGCGGCGCGTACCTGGGGCTCTCGCGTTCAAGAATGTCGCGGAAGCTGGCGTCGCTCATGCAGGTCCCCCTTTAGATAGCCATTATACGGCGTACGGGGTAAACGAAATCAGGCGCAGACTACTGGCCTTTTTCAGGCCCGCATGCCGCGAAGAAATCACTCACCACGTGGTTAAACGTCTCCGGCTGTTCGAAGTAAACGGAGTGCCCCGCCCCCGGCACAACGACAAGCCGCGCACCGGGCACCATGCCCGCCGCCACTTCCATAAGCACGACCGGCATCACCTCATCGTGTTCGCCGCCGATAAAGAGCACTGGCGCCGCCATTTTCGCCATCTGCTCGCCTGTAAATGCGAGTTCTCCGGAGCGTTCAAGCGCGCGGTATCGGTCCACCCGCGAGCCCGCGTGGTGGTGGTTGGGCCCGTGCTCGTTGAGAAGTCGAATCTGTTTGTAGAGGAAGGCCCGGTCCTTGTGTCGGCCCGAAAACTCGCGGCTCAGCGCCCGCTTTACGGTATCCGCCTGGCGCCGTTCCCACGTGTCGCGTACGCCCTGCCGGACCTCATCGCTGCTCGCCATCCAGACCTCCCGCCGCATGCCGGCGAACGTATTCGCCAGGACCAGGCCCCTGACGCGCTGAGGCTGCCGTACTGCCAGCCCGAAGCACGCAAGACTGCCCATCGACTGCGCGACGAGGAACGCCTCATCGATCCCCAGGTGCTCAAGCAGGCCCGCCAGGTCATCGACAAGCGCGATCGGCCCCGCGCCGTCGCTGTCCAGCGAGAGTCCCCAGCCTCGCTGGTCGAACGTAATGCATCGGTAGTGGCGCGCGAACTCGGGCACCTGCTGCCACCAGCTCATGTGGTTCCCGCCGGCGCCGTGCACGAACACCACCGGAAAGCCTTTCCCGTGCTCCTCGTAGTAGATCGTCGCGCCGTTTATCGCCGCCAGTGGCAATCGTTACTCCAAGTTTTCCACAAATTTTGACACGTCGGGAACGCCGTTTTCACACGGTGTGGATAACTTTGACTAATAGGCCATAGCATTTAACTCGTCTCCTACCGTACAATGAAGGCGATGGCAAGGGCCACCAGGCAACCACTCAAATCTCGCGGTGCTACCACAGCCGCCTCCAATGGTGCGCCTGTCCCCCTCAAGGACGATCCCGCCCCGGCCACGCTTACCCCGCTCCCGATGGAACCCGCCACCCCAACTCGTCCCCGGCGCTATCGCGGTACTCGTGGCGGACGTCGCCACCGTCACCCCGAGAAAGGCCCGGCCGCCGAAGTCGTCGAACAGGAGGTCCAGCCGGCCCTCGAACCTTCGCCCGACGAAACTGACGCCAAACAAAAGAGACGGCGCGGAAGCCGCGGCGGGCGCAAGCACAAGAAACCGGCGCAGAAGACAGCCGAAGCCGCGGCAGAGGCACAGGCGTTGGCAGCTCCAGCCACCGAATCGACACGGAGGCGCTC
>DASSZB010000308.1:0-4543 GCA_035702935.1 Dehalococcoidia bacterium | reverse complement strand
TACACCGTCGATGCGTTCGGCACCGCCACCTTCAGCGTGCAGCACACGTACCCAGCCGGGATCCCCACGCCGATTACGGCGACGCTGGAGGTGCACGACTCCGCCGGTGGTAACGGCAGCGACGAGACTCACATAGTCTGTGATCCGAGCGGCGACGCACCGCAAACCGGAGGAGACTGGATAGGCTGCGGTTCCAGCAATACAAGCACACAGATGAGCATCGCAGTGACCGTCGCCGGGCAAGTGGTCGACAACTTCCAGTACCGAATAAACCTGGATGTTGGGAAGTACAACACCAAGAAGAAGAAGTACGAAGGGTTGCCGGACGGTATCGTCGACGCGACATTGAAGTACAACGGCGGCCAGACGAACGGCGCGCCAAGCCTGACGGTACAAAAGATCGGCACCAGCCAGCTCTTATTCAAGTTCAACCTGACCGACTTCAATCTCAGCACGGTCTCCCCGCGGAACCAATTACGCTGGTACGGCGAAACGCAGGCGGGACTCCCGGGAGAGCCCGGGGCAGGCCAAATTGACCGCATACCAGACAGCGGGTGGTTCACGCACATAATCCAGTAGCTCAATCGGAGCGGACGCGGGATTCCGCCGGGCCTGGACGCCATAAAGGCGTTTCGGGCCCGGCGGAACAGTCTACGGACGTACTCACGCTGCGCAGGGAGGCTCGCCGACCGCCAGCCACACCCGCCTTAAGCTGACGGCGAACCCACCGCCTCTTCGACATCCGCCTGTTTGTCAACGGACCGGACGATGCCTCGCAGCATGCCGGCGAAAATCAGGGAATGCACCGGAAAGAGCCCGTACCAGTACAGGAGCCCGGGCAGCCCGATGGGATCGAAGATGGCGGTCTGCCGGATAACGGTGCCCATGTCGTCTGTATCGACTTCAAACTGGAGCCATGCGCGTCCCGGCAGCAGCATTTCGGCGTGCAACCGCAGCAGTCTATCCGGCTGGATCGCCTCCACCCGCCAGAAATCGATGTGATCCCCCGGGCGTAGCGGCCGGAAGTGCGACCGTCCTCGCCGCGTTCCCGGACCACTCAGCAGCAGGTCGATGAACCCGCGCACCCGCCACAGCCATGTGCCGTAATACCAGCCGGTCTCGCCGCCGATCTGACTGATGGGCCTGAAGGCCGCGGCGGGCGGCTGGGGGACATGGACTACGCGCGAGTCCACCAGCCGGGACCCGAACCTGGCGCCACCCCACGACTGTATGGGGCCTCGCGAGGAAAGGGCGTCTGACCAGCGTGTCTCGGCCATCTCCTGGTCCTCGTTCGTCAACGCCCTCTCAATGGCTTCGTTTATTCCGCGCGGCCTCACGCTGAATGTCTGCACGGCATCGTCGTTCCCCACCACGGTCTCATGAGAGATGCTCTCAATCAGCTTGCGCCCGATGCGGGCGTAGACCGGCGTGACCAGGCCCAGCCACAAGCTCGATAGCCGTAGCGTCAGCAGGGGCACCGGTATCATGAGCCGCTTGAGCCGCCGCTGGCGCGCATACTCCCGCAGTATGTCCCGGTAGGACACGCGATCCGAACCACCTATCTCGAACACCCGGCTGCCGGTCACAGCAACGTCGAGGGCCTCCAGGAGGTACGCGATCACGTCCTCAACGGCGATCGGCTGCGATATCGTCCTCACCCAGCGGGGCGTAACCATCACCGGCAGCCGGTTAACCAGCGCGCGGACCATCTCAAATGACAGGCTGCCGGAGCCGATGATGATCGAGGCCCTGAACTCTATTGTTGGCACTCCGGAATCCCTCAGGATGCGTCCCACGTCCTGGCGGCTGGCCAGATGCCGGGAAAGTGAGTCGTCGTTGCCCAGTCCGCCGAGGTAGATGATCCTTCGCACACCGGCCTCGCGCGCGGCCTTACCAAAATTCTCCGCGCCTCGGCGCTCCTCTTCTTCGAAGGCTCCGGCAGAACCCATGGCGTGCACCAAGTAGTAAGCGGTGTCCACCCCTGACATCGCCTTTTGAAGCGAAGACAGGGTGAGGACATCCGCCTCGACCACCTCGGTTGAATCAGCCACTCGTGGCCTGAGGAAATCGGGCCTTCGGGCCATGCAGCGAACGCGATGGCCCGCTGCCTCCAGCGCTTTCAGCAAGCGCCCGCCTATATAGCCGGTTCCCCCGGTCAGGAGGATCAGCCGGTCAGCATCCACAGCTGATCTTAGTGGAGAAGGCGACATTCCGAGAGCCGTCGCAAGTTCATAGCCACACTAAATAGCGCACCGCACTCTAACGCCCACCCGGGATGGAATGATATCAAACCCTCCCCGTAGTGGCCGCTGGCAGTCACGCCAAAATGAACCGAACGGTATATGGACACACTTCCGTGACCCAGTGCCTACTGTGAAGTTGGGGGGTGCCGCCGGGCGGACACGCTGATTCCGCCCCAACGTCCTCCCCTGGAGGAATCTGCGATGAGCATCGAGATGGAGGATGGATCTCGGGTCGCGGTCATTGGTGGAGGGCCGGCCGGGTCTCTGAGTGCTTACTTCCTCTTGGTCTTCGCCTCCCGCATGGAACTGTCGCTCAACATCGATATCTACGAGCCCCGGGACTTTGCCAAATCGGGCCCGGGCGGCTGCAATATGTGCGGCGGGATCGTCTCCGAATCCCTGGTGCAGGCTCTGGCAATCGAGGGAATCAACCTTCCTCCGGAAATCGTGCAGCGGGGTATCGACTCCTACGTCCTGCACACTGATGGCGACACCATCAAGATCGACACGCCTCTGAAAGAGATGAGAATCGCCGCCATCCACCGAGGCGGCGGCCCCCGTGATGTGCAGGATGTGAAGTGGGGTGGCCTTGACGGCTATCTGTTGGGACTGGCGAAAGACCTGGGAGCCAACGTCATCTCCGCGCGAGTCGGCGAGCTGTGTTGGGACGACGGCCGGCCGCAGGTGAGACTCAAGGACCAGTCGAAGACTTACGACTTGCTGGTGGGTGCCACCGGAGTCAACTCTTCCGGCTGGGAACTTTTCGAAAGCCTGGGTTTCCGCGGCAAACGGCCGGTGACAACCAAGGCATACATCACAGAACTCGGACTCGGCCAGGAGACCATCTCCCGGTACTTCGGGAACTCCATGCACGTCTTCTTCGTCGACGTCCCGCGGCTGGACTGCGCCGCCATGATACCCAAGGGCGACTATCTGACGCTCTGCCTGCTCGGCAAAGATATCGACCGCGAGCTGATCGACAGGTTCTTCGCCCTGGACGCCGTGAAGCGCTGCTTCCCTGCCACCTGGGACCTGGAGCAAGGGACCTGCCACTGCTCCCCCAAGATAAACATGAAAGAGGCCGAGAAACCCGCGCTGGATCGCGTGGTGCTGGTGGGTGACTGCGGTGTCACACGCCTGTACAAGGACGGCATCGGCGCGGCCTATCGGACGGCGAAAGCGGCGGCCCGGACCGCCATCTTCAGCGGCGTGTCCGCAGCCGATTTCGAGAAGCATTACTCGCCGACCTACCGCTCTATCGCGTCCGATAACCGCTACGGTTCGTTCATCTTCGGTGTGACACACTGGATCAAGGCGCTGCGCCCGCTCCTGAACGGCTGCGTTCGCATGGCCGGCAAGGAGCAACACCTGCCGGGCGCCTCGAAGCGCATGAGCACCGTCCTCTGGGACATGTTCACAGGGAGTGCGCCATACCGGGATATATTCTTTCGCACCCTGGACCCCCGCTTCATTGGAGGCTTCACCTGGAACAGCGCGAGGGCGACGGTGAGCCGCCAGAACGGAAAGGGACACTAAGCATGGCAGACGGCGCTCTGGGCAAAGAGTACGACGACGGTGAGATCATCTGCCGGCAGGGTGAGCGGGGCGAATGCATGTACGTCGTTCAGTCCGGCCACGCTCGGGTCCTGCGCGAAGGGGCGAGCGGCGAAACACCAATCGGCGAGCTGGCCGCAGGCGACATCTTCGGCGAGATGGCGATCTTCGACAAGCAGCCGAGGTCAGCAACGATCCGCGCTCAAGGGGCAGCGCGAGTCCTCACCCTGGACCGACGGGCATTCCTGCGAAGAGTCCACGAGGACCCTTCCCTTGCCTTCGAGATTCTGAAGAAGATGTCGCAGCGGATTCGCACGTTAGACGATGAGGTTCTCCGCCTGAGACATCTCAGCCAGTAGTGCCGGCGGCCCGCCAGACCGCATCGAATAAGTCTCGTTTTGGCGAAACTCGTCAAGGATCTCGGCTACCAGTCGACCACCCAGGAGCTGGCCCTCCCCGGGAGACAACTGTGGCCTGCAGTTCGGTATCTGCTCCGCCGGATAACGTCCCATGGCTGGAGAGACCGGGCGGCCGGATCGTTGTTACCGGTTACCGCCCCTCAGCGCCAGGATCCGTGCTTCGAGCGGCGGCAGCTGGAGTTCCCGCGCGCACTTCAGCGCCTCGTCTAGCAAGCACGACGCGCGCTCTCCATCCCCGGAGGTACCACGCTCAGCCAGCATGCGAGCATACTGGTACTGAGTCCAGGCGAGCCACGTTCGTGCTCCCATCCTTTCGTTCATTCGGAG
>DASSZB010000116.1:0-5237 GCA_035702935.1 Dehalococcoidia bacterium | reverse complement strand
CCCCACGGCGACCCCATGACCGAGCTCGTCCTCACGATCCTTTCCCAGAACACTTCCGACACCAATTCCGGCCGCGCCTTCATGCGCCTCAAGCAGCGCTTTCCCACCTGGGAAGCCGTGACCGAGGCGCCCTCCGGCGAGCTGGAGTCCGCGATCGCCGTCGGTGGGCTCGCTCGGCAGAAGGCGCCCCGCATCCAGGCCGCCCTGCGCGCCGTCCGCGAGGCACGCGGTGAATGGGACCTGGATATCCTGCGCGAATTGCCGCTTCCGGAAGCGAAGGCGTGGCTGCGCGCCCTCAACGGTGTTGGCCCCAAGACCGCCGCCTGTGTCCTCATGTTCGCCCTTGGGCGGCCGGCATTGCCCGTGGACACGCACGTCCACCGCGTGGCCCAGCGCCTGGGCCTTGTGCCCAGGACAGCCACCGCCGAGAAGGCCCACGACATCCTGGAGGGGATGTTGACGCCCGAGGAGGTGTACCCGTTCCACATCTCGCTGATCCGGCACGGGCGTCGGTTGTGCCGGGCGCAGCGGCCGTCCTGCGAGCAGTGTCCCCTGCTCAGCGGTTGCCCACACGGACAGACCGTCCTGCGGGCAGACGCCGGATCGGCCCGGCGTTCCTCTTAGCTGGTGCCATTTGCCCCTCGAGTTTCCGGCGAGCGGTAAGTACAATTATCCTGTGAATACCAATTGCGCGAGCCCCGGGAGCGCCCTCACGAGATTGAAAGTTGTTCGTCCTTCCCGTGAACGTCGCTCAATCGACCAAAACACTGCTTTCGTCTCGCAAAAAACGAAATATTCGCTCCCGACAATCAACCACGCCACCAACAATCGAAGATGACCTCCGGTTCCTTCCTGTTTGGGCCCCCGGACCGCATTGATTAAACGCGCTAACTTCGTGATTGTTTGACTGATTCACCGACGGCCACCCCCTCCGCGGGCCGCCGCCGCACCGCGCCTACCGGCTTGACACTCGCGGCGCGTTGCACCTATCGTATCGACATCATGACGACTGCCTTCGACGGCCGCAGCCCGCGACGCGCCCGACCTCATGGGGTGGGGCAATTGCACGCGCGTCTGTAACCCGGCAGCCAGTCAGACCAGACGCAGCGAAAGGGTCAGCCCCACCGCAGGAATGTGGTGGGGCTGAGTGTTTGTAGTGAGAAGTGCTTAGAGGAACAAGGCAATGATCAAGGTAGGGATCATAAACGTCACCGGATACGCCGGGGCAGAGCTTGCGCGCATCCTGTACAACCATCCCGAGGCGCAGGTGGTGAGTGTGACGGGGCGAAGCGAGGCGGGCAAAAAGCTGGCGGACGTCTTTCCCCATCTCGCCTGCTATGACCTGATCGTCGGTCCGGAGTTGGACAGTGTCGACTTCGCCTTCTCCGCCCTGCCCCACGCGGCCAGCGCGGCGGCATGCGCTCCGCTCGCGAAGGCCGGGGTGCCGGTCGTTGACATTAGCGCCGACTTCCGCCTGGACGACCCGAAGGAGTACGCCGAGTGGTACGGCGGCGAGCACCCGGCCCCCGACCTGCTGCCGGCGGCCTACGGGCTTACGGAACTGAACCGCGAGGCGGTACGGGCGGCAAAGCTGGTCGCCAACCCGGGATGCTATCCGGAGAGCGCGCTCCTGGCGCTGGCCCCGGCACTGAACGCCGGGATCATCGCGCCGGAGATCATCGTGGATTCGAAGTCCGGCGTTTCCGGCGCCGGACGCGGGCTCTCACTCAACACGCATCTGGGCGAGGCGGGGGAGAGCGTTTCGGCCTACGGTCTGAGCGGCCACCGCCATCTGCCGGAGATAGTGCAAGAGGTGCGCAAACTGGCGAAGCCGGCGGAATCGCCTCTGCCGAACCAGGTCAAAGTGACTTTTACGCCGCATCTCATCCCGATGACACGGGGAATCCTGTCGACGTGCTACGCGCCGCTCGTCCCGGGCCAGGCGAGTGCTTCCGACGTTCGCGAGATCTACCGCGAGTTCTACAAAGCCGAGACGTTTGTCAGGGTAGTGGACGCGCCACCTGCTACCAAGCACACCCGTGGTAACAACATGTGCCTGGTGTACCCCACCATTGACGTCCGCACTGACCGGCTGGTGGTAATCAGCGTGCTTGACAACCTGGTGAAGGGTGCTGCCGGGCAGGCGATACAGAACATGAACGCCATGACGGGGCTGCCGGAGACGATGGCCCTCGATATGCCGGCGGTCTATCCGTAGGAGGAACTCGGAAATGGGAAATGGAAACGGAGACACGGGATTGGAGCTGATACCGGACGGAAGCGTGACTACGCCCCGTGGCTTCACGGCGGGAGGCATCGCCGTCGGGGTACGTACCGATTGGGACAAGCTGGACGTGGGTGTCGTGGCGTCGGAGGTACCCTGCGTGGCCGCTGCGACGTACACCCAGAACCGCGTTCCCGGTGCATCGCTGGTCATCAGCAAGAAGCACCTGGCGGATGGGAAGGCGCAGGCGGTCGTCGCCAACGCCGGCTGCGCAAACGCGGCCACCGGCAAGAAGGGGATGGACGACGCCGTAGCGATGGCGCAGCTCACCGCGAAGAAGCTGGGGGTCGACCCGCATGATGTCGTCGTGGCCTCCACCGGTGTCATCGGGACGTACCTACCGATGGATCGCATCGGCGGCGGGATCGAGCGAATGGCGCTCTCGGCAGACGGCGGGCTTGATTTCGCGACCGCGATCATGACCACGGATACCATACGAAAGCACGTTGCGGTGCGCGGCGGCAGTTGGGTGATTGGCGGCGTGGTGAAGGGCGTTGGCATGATCCACCCCAACATGGCGACGATGCTGTGCTTCATCACTACGGACGCCACCATGGACCAGGCGTTTCTCGCGGCTACCCTCAAGAAGGCCGTTGATGTCTCGTTCAACATGATCGACGTGGACAGTGACACGAGCCCGGACGACATCGCGCTGGTGCTGGCGAACGGTCTTGCCGGAGGCCCGCCGATTGACGCTGGCCATCCAGAGGCCGCGCTGTTTGAGGCGGCGCTCGAAACCGTATGCGTCACGCTGGCCCGCAAGATGGTGGGTGATGCCGAGGGCTCCACGAAGGTGATTCAGGCGCGCGTAGAAGGGGCTGCATCGGCCGAGGATGCCCGCCTGGCGGCCCGCGAGATCATCCGCTCCGTCGGCGTCAAGACGGCCATCTACGGGCAGGACGCCAACTGGGGGCGCGTGCTCTCCGCAATCGGTAACAGCGGGGCGGTTGTGGCTGAGGAGAAAGTCAGCCTCTACTTCCAGGGGCCGGATGGCAAGGAGATATGCGTCTTCCGCGGCGCTCCCCTGCAGTACGACCTTGCTGAGGCCAAGGCCTGCCTGGCGCCGGCCGAGGTGCACATCCGTGTGGAGATGGGCCTCGGGGATGGGGTCGGCACGGCATGGGGCTCCGACCTGACCGAAGAGTTCGTGCGCCTGAATAGCGTCTACACCACGTAGAGTGCAGATCGAATGGTGCAGAGTAAAGAGTTGAACGACATCCTCGTCGTGAAGATCGGCGGGTCTACCCTGGGCTCGCATGACACCACTCTGGATGACCTGGCGGAACTCCAGCGGCGCGGCGCGGCATGTGTCGTCGTGCACGGCGGCGGTGCCCTGGTCAGCGAGTGGCTGAAGCGCCTGGACGTGCCCACACGCTTCGAAAACGGCCTGCGTGTGACCGACGCCGGGGCCCTCAAGGTCGTGGTTGCTGTCCTGGCCGGACTCGTGAACAAGGAACTGGCGGCCTCGCTCGCCGCTCGTGGAGCTATGGCGGCCGGTATCTCCGGGGCTGATGCCGGCGTGCTACGCGCAAGGATCAGTAATCCGGAGCTGGGATTCGTCGGAGAGATCACGGAGGTGGACGCGGAACCGCTGCGACAGTTACTGGCTGGAGGCGTGATCCCCGTGATAGCGCCCGTGGCGCTGGCCTGGAGTGATGACGGCGCGACGGGGCAGCTCCTGAACACGAACGCCGACACCGCCGCCGGGGCCATCGCCGCCGCCCTGGCGGCCCGGCGTCTCGTCTTCCTGACGGACGTGCCGGGTGTAAAGGCTGCCGGCGCTGTGCTGCCGGTGCTGCCACCCGAGCGCGCTGCGGAGCTGGTGCAGTCTGGAGTGATTGAAGGCGGTATGATACCGAAGGTTGAGGCCTGCCTCGCGGCTGCCGCCGCTGGAAGCGAGAGCGTGATCGTCGACGGGCGCGAGGAACATGCGCTGCTGCGCGCGGTCGAAGGCGCGGCGCAGGGTACGGTCGTGGGCTAAGGAGAGCGATTGATGGCGGAGTGGACTGAAGAAGAGATAGTTGAACTGGAGGAGAAGTACTTCCTCCCGGTGAGTAAGCGCCAGCGCGTCACTCTCGTAAGAGGCGAAGGCACTTACGTCTGGGACATGCACGGCAAGAAATACCTGGACTTCGTGGCAGGCATTGCCGCCGTCAGTCTCGGCCACTGCCACCCCGAGGTCGTCAAGGCGATCGAGCGACAGTCGATGACGCTCATGCACACGTCGAACTACTACTACACGCTGCCGCAGGTGAAGCTGGCGAAGCTGCTGTGTGAGCGCTCTGGCCTGGACAAAGTTTTCTTCTGCAACAGCGGGGCCGAAGCTGTTGAAGGCTGCATAAAGATCGCCCGTAAGTGGGGTAAGGAACAGCGCGACGGCGCGTTCGAGATCATCGTGGCCGAGGGCGCCTTCCACGGCCGCACCATGGCGACAGTGACCGCCGCGGGAACCGAGAAATACCGCGAGCCGTTCGCTCCGCTCCTGCCCGGCATCGTGCGCGTCCCGTTCAATGACCTGGAAGCTATCAAGAAGGCGACGACCGGCAAGACGGCCGCAGTCTTGCTGGAGCCTATCCAGGGCGAGGGTGGCGTGAACGTGCCGGACGACGATTATCTGCCGGGACTCCGGAGGTGGTGCGACGAGGCCGGCATCCTGCTGATGCTGGACGAGGTACAGACGGGCGTGGGACGCACCGGCAAGCTGTTCGCACACCAGTACTACGGGATCGAACCGGACTGCCTGGCGGTGGCCAAGGCACTGGGGGGTGGCTTCCCGATAGGCGCCTTCCTGGCCAAAGACCACTGCGCAGTGCTCGGGCCGGGGGAACATGGCACGACGTTCGGCGGCAACGCCCTGGCCTGCGAGGTGGGCTACGCCGTCCTGAAGTACATGCTGGACCACGACATCCCGGGACAGGCCGCTAAGAGACGTGAATACGTCGAGCGCAAGCTG
>DASSZB010000077.1:0-4602 GCA_035702935.1 Dehalococcoidia bacterium | reverse complement strand
ATGCCGAGACCGTCTCGATCAGCCGGTCATCGGAGCCCCACCAGAAGTGGTCCACGCCCTCGTGGACCACGACGGTCACGTCGGCGCCGATCTGGTCCCGGTATTCCATCAAAAGCGCTCCGTCGCAATACTCGTCGCGGTCCCCGGTGACAAATAAAGTGGGGACGCGCATGGACAGCTCCAGCCTTGGCCCGCGCTGCGTCGGGTTCGACACCAGGACTACGGCGGCCAAGTCGTCGCGGAGGTGCGCGTAACGCAGAACGACCATCGCGCCGAATGAGTACCCGGCGACCGCAATCCTTGAAGCTTCGATCTCCGGGAGACTATGCAGGTGTTCGAGCGCGCCCTCCACATCCTTCTGCTCCCCAATCCCGTTGTCGAATGAGCCCTCGCTGGCGCCGACGCCCCGGAAGTTGAAGCGGAGCGCCGCCGCCCCTACGCCGATCGCCGCCCGGCAGAGCGCGCTCACGACGTTGTTACGCATTTCGCCGCCGTACTGCGGGTGCGGGTGCGCCACTACGACACCCGGGCACGGAGTCGTCTCCGGCAGGTGCAGGAGACCCTCGAGTGTCAGCCCGTCAGGCGTGACGAAGGACTCCGGCCGGCCCTCGGTCAGGTCCACGGCTCGATGCTCTCGTTGCGGTACATATCCACGAGTTGCGGGAACCGCAGGCCCGTGACGGCCCCGGAGGAGTCCTGGAGCACGGCAATCCGCGGCGGCTGCGGCTCGCCCGTGAGAAGCGCAAAGAGGTCGGGATCGGTATCGGTATCGCCGGCAGGCACCATCGGCACACCGGCCTTCCAGGGCCCGCGACGGGAACGGAGCACCAGCCCGCCGCCGTGCGCGGAGACCATGATCCGCCCGGCACTAGTCAGCGCTCGAAAGTTCGTGAGAGGGCCTGGCATCGGCAGTTCGTACACGCCGGGTGCCGTCTCCAGGATGCGGGTGTCGGCGCCCACCTGCGGTGGAATGAAATCGGGCGCGTCCCAGAACGCCTGGATGAGGCGCGGCACAAGGGAGGTGCCAAACCGCTCGTAAATCAGGTTCGCGTGCACGAGGAGAGCGCGTTTCTCGGCCGGGAAGACGATCATGAAGCTGTTCCAGCCGCCGAACGCCGAACCGCTGTGCAAGATTCCCGCGCGCCCGTAGTAGTTACGCAGCTCGAAGCTCAGCCCCCAGCCGGGCAGCCGCCTGTCGGGCCGCCACTGGTCCGAGACCATGGCCCGGAACGTCTCCGGCTTCACAATCCCCGCGCCTTCTCCCAGGAGCGCAATCGCGTATCGCGCCATGTCCGGAATCGTCGACTGGACGGCGCCGGCGGCGCGGTCCCAGACGTACTGGTACTTGCCGCGGATGTTGATACCGTCAACAGTCTCCTCTTCCGGTGGCTCCTGCCCGATGCGGCGCAAGAGCTCGGCCTCATCCTCCCCCGGCGCCCGGTGGTAGCCGGTGCTCAACCCTTCGTGCGGCAGGTCGCGGATGTCCGAGTCCTTCATGCCCAGCGGCTCGAAGATGCGCCGGTGCATGACGTCCTGGATGTCGGCGCCCTCAATGCGCGAGAGAATCTCGCCCAGGAGCATGTAACCGTGGTTGGCATAGGCCCACTTGGTGCCCGGCGGGACCTCAATCGTGATCCCGGTCGCGTAGGCCTCCGCCAGGGACACCTGCTTCAGCTCGTCGGAGAATAGCTTGTCGAATGGGCGGGCCAGGTCCTCCGGGTTCGGCGCCTCGCCGATGCCACCCGTGTGGGTCAGCAGGTGCCTGACCGTCAGCCCGTCCGCCGGTCCCTTGAACTGGATGTCTGGCAGCAGCTCGGGCACACGCGCCTCCAGCGAGAGCCGGCCCTCCTCCACCAGCGCCATGACGCACAGGCCCAGCATCGTCTTGGTGATGGAGGCGATGCGATGACGGTGCTCGGGCGTCATCGGCGCCGCCGACTCTATATCCGCGAAGCCAAATCCCTCGCTATACATGAGATCATCACCTTCGACAACGCCGATGGCGAGCCCCGGCAGGCGCTCTCGTTTCACCGCTGACTCGGCGGCGGCCCGCAGCCGGTCAGCATCCGCTTGCGAAAATGACATAGCGCGGACGATTGTATCAGGTGGAGACCGGCCCCCGGCACTATTTCCCAGACGCTATAATGCGAGGACAAAACCGCGACGGGAGACACCATGAAACTGAATCCTGGAGAAGCAGCGCCTGACCTCACGTTCGCGCGGGGCGGAGATGGCGCGCTCGTCGCGCTATCCGATCTCTGGCAGGAGAAGCCGCTCGTCCTCGCCTTCCTGCGACACTTCGGCTGACCGTTCTGCCGGGAATACCTGGAAGCGCTCCGTGAGAGCGCCCCCGATATCGAAGCGGCTGGCGGGCACATCGTTGCCGTCACCCAGGGAGACCCTGCCCGAGCCCAGGTGCTCTGCGACCGCATGCAGGCCCCCTTCCCGTGCCTGGCAGACCCGGGCCGCGACGGTTACCGGACTTATGGCCTCAGGCGTGGCAGCGCCTGGGAGGTGATGGGGCCCGCGGCGATCGTGCGCGGCCTCCAGGCCCGCCGCAAGGGCCACCACATTGAGAAGATCGAGGGCGACGCCTTCCAGATGCCGGGCACCTTCATCATCGACCGCGGCGGGGTCGTCCGCTATGCCCGCTACGCCCGGCACTCCGGAGACCACCCGGACCCGAAGGAACTCGTGCAGGCGCTGGGCGGCCTGTAGAACCCTTACCTCTTTTCCCTCGTGCCCGGGCTCTTAGCCCGGTGCCCGCGCCCACATGTCCAGCCGCGCGTAGTCCGCGGTGAACGGCCGCCCGTGCCGCCGGATGTACTCCGCGATGACCGCTCGGACGTAGGGCTCCTGCTGGTCTTCGGGAAGCTTGGCTACGTGGTCCCGCAGGATGATAGTGCGCAGATAGAGCGCGGCGTCATCCTCAACGTCGAAGCTCACTGGCGCCTCGAAGGTCGAAGACCGCGCGTCGGTCCAGCCCGCCCGTTTCAGCGAAGCTACAGCTTCTTCCGGAGTCCGGTACTTCTTGCCGTCGTAGTAATCGCCCAACCAGCGCACGAACGGCTCGCTCGTCCGCACCGCGTTCACAGCCGGCATGAAGCGCGGAAAAATGTTGCCACCGCCGCACTGGGCGCGCAGGCGCCCACCCGGCTTGGTCGCGCGCAGCAGGCACGAGAATAGCGCATCGTCGTCCGGGATCCAGTGGAAGACGGCGTTGGAGAAAACCACATCCACCTGCTCCGGGAGCGTGACGTCCGTGAGGCTGGCGCGGATCGGGACCACGTTGGTGATCCCTCGCTCGCGCAGGGACGCCGACAGCTTGTCGATCATCTCCTGCGAGTAGTCGACTGCGTAGATCTTCCCGCGTGGCAGCTTCCTCAGCAGGTCGAATGTGACGGAGCCGGAGCCGCAGCCGGCGTCCAGCACAGTCTCGTCCCCACGCAGCCCCAGGTCATCGATGACCTGTTGCGCCCATCCGCGCATGGGCGTGCCGATGCGGTCATAGACTTCCGCGTTCCAGGAGGTGTTTGTGGGCTTTGTCATGGCAGTCGCCGGGTCCTCACCCGCCCGGGCTCGATGACGACAACCGCCCCTGCGAGGTCGGCGGTGGTCGCGCTCAGAGACTCCATCGCGGCCTGCAGACCGCCAATGATCGCCGGCGAACGCAAGCCACCGAATCGCAGCAGAAGCACTCCCTGGTGTGACGGTCGATCGGCAGCAAGCGCAGCAAATCCGAGGTCCCTAGTAATCACCGCGCGGCCTTCCTTCTGGGCCAGGTCAAAAATCGCGGCGTCAGGAGCGGAGCCCATGCCAAGATCGCGAATATCCACCGCATCGTAACCTTTGGCTCGGAGTGCTCCGGCCGTCCTCGCAGGCATATCTGCATCTACGAGGAATTGGGCCAACTAGACAGCCCGGACTTGCTCGGAGGCTATGACATCGTGCGCGTATTTCAACACAGCAAGAACGTCATCGACCGTCACGGCATATTCGTCCGCAACCTCGGCGACGCTCCCCCCCAGGGCCAGTTGTTCGAGTATCACCTCGATAGGCACCCGTGTCCCTTTGATCACCGCCTTACCGAAGTGAACGTCTGCATCTACCACAATTCGCGGCGCGATTTCCTTCACATTTGCCATATGGAGAGCCTCTCACGCATTGTAACCCGCAGATTACTTCCCCTGGAACTGGGGCTCGCGCTTCTCCATGAATGCCTTCACGCCCTCCATGAAGTCCTGCGTGCCAAAGAGCGGCAGCAGCTGCAGGAAGACGTGGTGCACGTTGGCCTCGAACGTCTCTTCCAGTCCCAGGCGCATCATCCGCTTCGTCGCCTGCACCGCCAGCGGTGCGTTGGCCGCGATCTCGGCGGCATCCTTGCGTGCCTCTGCCATCAACTGGTCGTGCGGCACCACCCGGTTCACAAGGCCCAGTTCCAGCGCTTCTTCGGCGCCCAGCGTCTGGCCCTTGAAGGCGATCTCCGCGGCCTTGGCCCAGCCCAGCAGGCGCGGCAGCAGCCACGAGCCGCCGCTCTCCGGCAGTATCGCCCGCTTCGTGAAAACGGCGGCCAGCTTGGCTTCCGTGGACGCCACGCGGATG